>JASFGF010000252.1:0-4822 GCA_050123915.1 Desulfobacterales bacterium
ATCTTGCCAAAATCGAACTACGTCGAGCACTTGAACTTAATCCCAATGATACGCTGAGTCAAAACCAACTGGGTTCGGTCATGCTTTATTCAGGACAAAAGGATGAAGCTATTCATTGGTTGGAATCCGCACTCAACTTGAATCCGCATCTTTCTTTGGGTGGCTTAATGATACTCGGGCAGGCGTATTATCTCACCGGACGGTATGGAGATGCAACAACAGTTTTAAAAAAGGGTATAGCAAAAAATCCTGAATATGTGGGGTACCATATCATGCTTGCTGCAGCCAATGCTCAAGCCGGTCATACCAAGGAGGCAAAGCATTGGGCCGTCGAGGTGTTCAGAATGGATCCATTCTTTGATATCGATTCTTATGGATCTGTATTCCGAAATCCGAAAGATCGTGAACAAATTATCAATGGACTGCGAAAAGCCGGTCTGGACGAACGAGACAGCAATTAAATGGAGGACAAGGGTATTCCTTAGCTTTGACGGTGATCAAGTCCGGAAATCAATTCTATTGACTAAGCTTCGCCCAATTTGCATCTGCTTTTTTGATGGCTTTGTCACCCTTTTCAACAAACGTATCCCTACTCTTTTTGTCCCAGTTTAAATACAGTTTCCCATCGATAATCTTAAAAGCCTCGGGGTTTACACCGGCAACCTTGCCGGTTGATGCCAAGCTCGCTGCTCAGTATCCACCGTATTTCGGAGCATAATGTTCCGGGTCTGCCGCAAAGAGATTCCGATTCTCGGCGCTCGCAAAGTGCCATTCGGCATCATTCCAGCTGAAGGAGAATTCGCTCTTGCCTTTCACTGCGCGCCCTTCGGTGAAATAGGCAACGGTATCGTATCCTTTTATCGCAACGCCGAATATGTCAGAATTGATCTTTTTTTTGAGGGGTTCAGCATTTATCCCGGCAGGCAGAGATCCTATCAGAAATGCGGCCGACAGAATAACCAGAATACCTTTTGTAACTCTATTTGATTTCATGTTATTCATTTAACAATCTCCTCGCTATTATGGAAAATGTCGACGTCAAATACAACAAGCGATTACGTTAAAACAACTGAATATAATATTTTAAGAATATGCTACAGTGTGGTATGAGTGTCAAGGTGGATATTTAATTTTTATAAGCAGAGAATCTTTAAAATCATGCTGTACTCGATCGGATATCAAAATTTGCAAAATATTGAGACCCTGCAGAACATCCTTCAAGAGAAAGGAATAAATATCTTGCTGGATGTTCGTTCCAAACCATACGGCAGGAAGAGCTCGTTTAATAAAAAAAACCTTGAGACCTTTCTACCGGTTGTCGGCATTGAATATAGTTGGACTGGAATAACTCTTGGTGGATTTTCTAAAATTGATGAGGATGATATAAAAAAACTTGCGAAATGGCAAAAAGGCAAAATAGCATGTTTGATGTGTATGGAGGCGGATCCAGATCGTTGTCACCGTAACAACGAAATAGCAAGACGTCTCAAAAAATACGGCGTACAAGTTAATCATATTAAAACAGGATAAAGAGAGTGGCCCTGAAAATAATATAGTCAACGAAACCGGCTTGTTGCTCTGATCTTTTTCATATCATTGCTGATCCAGGATTGATTTTATCCGGTGAGATTAAAAAGCGGGGTTCCAGTGATCGATATCGGTTCCGTGGGTGTTTTTAACCGATGAATCAGAATGACCTGGACGCCATTAAAAACAATATTCCTTGCCATTATACTATTAATGGTTGGGTATGGTGTTGGGTATTATATTTTTGGACCAATAAAAAGGGGCTAAGAACGTTCTATAATATCCTGTTATTATTATGGTACGCCCGGCTGGGTTCGAACCAGCGGCTTCCAGCTCCGGAGGCTGGCGCTCTATCCACTGAGCTACGGGCGCAATTTTTTTGAGGTTTTGAATATATCGACAAATAGTCCATCGTCAAGAGTCTGTCAAGCGGGATGACACTCTAAATGACGTGTTTCAGACAGTGGTACAATATCTAAAACCAACGTAACGCATTTTTAATTATTGCGGAAAAGGTCAGCGCGTTTCTCAAACAATTCTTTGGCTTCGCCAACCACGTAAAGAGATCCTGCTATACAGATGACATCTTTTGGAGAAGCATTTTCAATGGCATATATGATGGCTTTGTCAACATCCGGAATAATATGAATGTCTGAAATTATTTTCTGGGCGACAGGGTAGAGTTTTTCCGGTGCCAGAGCCCGATCAATTTTGGGGCGGGTTAATATGACTTTTTGACAGAGGGGGAGGAGATCTTTGAGTATGGCTTTATAGGGTTTATCGTCCAATATACCGATGATCAACGTTATATTGCGATCAGAGAGATTCTCTGAAAGATATCTTGCCAGATGACGGGCGGCAATGAAATTATGGGCACCGTCAAGTAATATCAGAGGCGATGAAGAGACAATTTCCAGCCTTCCGGGCCATCTGTTTTGTTCCAACCCATCTTTGATGTTTGTTAATGTAAGGTTGAGATGGTTTTTGATGAGCAGCTCACATGCAGCAAGCACCAGTGCCGAATTATTGATCTGATGTTTGCCGATTAGTCCGGTTTGGATGTGTCGCCAGACATGATCGATCCCGAAATAATTGAAGCTTGAGTTTCTGTTACGTCGAATGCGAAAATCATTTCTAAAACGATAGAAAGGCGCTGACTGTGATTTTGCTATGGATGTTAAGACTGAAATGGCATTTTCTTGAGTGACTCCGGTGACGACAGGGACTCCCTTCTTGATAATACCCCCTTTTTCCCGGGTGATTTCAGAGATGGTGTTGCCCAGATATAGTTTATGTTCAAGGGATATATTGGTGATGATGCTAAGAGCGGGTGTTATAATGTTGGTTGCGTCGAGCCGTCCCCCCATACCGGTTTCAATGACAGCCCATTCAACATTATGTTTACCGAATTCATAAAACGCCATTGCAGTATTAAACTCAAAAAAAGTGGGTTCTCTAGAACCATAGTACACGTTTTTTACAGCATTATAGGAAGCAACTACGTCTTCATCAGAAACAGGTTGATTGTCTATACAAATTCTTTCATTGAATCTGACCAGATGAGGGGAGGTATAAAGACCGACCTTATATCCTGCTTTGTAAAGAATGGTGGATAGAGCGGAAGCGATGGATCCTTTTCCGTTGGTTCCGGCCACATGAATCGTGTTGAAATTATTCTGTGGATTTCCCACGCCGTTGAGAAGATTGCCAATGATGTCCAGGCCCAGGATAATGCCATATCTTCTAAGACTGTACAGGGTTTTTAGACAGCTGTTGTAAGACGCTTTTATTGACATTTTTACAGAAAAAACCCGACAAAATGAATACATTTGCCGGGTTTTAAAATCTTTTTAAGGGTTAACCGCTATTTTTTTCGGTATCTATTTCTGGAAGCCGCTATTCTTTGTCTTCTCAAGGCTTCGCGCTGTTTTCGACGTCGATATTCACTCGGTTTTTCATAGGCTTTTTTCATCTTTAATCGTTTAAAAAGGCCGTCATTCTGAACCTTTTTTTTCAGAATGCGCATCGCCTTTTCAAGGTCATTATCAAAAACCTTGACCTCAATATCCTTCAAATTTTTCGCCCCCTTTTTTCCATCAACAGTTCATCACGATTTCCGATGGTTATTTTAATATTTGATAAATCTAATCTATTATCGAAAAACAAATTTATTGGCAAGCAAAAATATTTTTTCGCGTGTCTTTTTTTAAAAAAGTGTTTTCAGCACAAAGAAAACGACTGTTTTACTGTTGAGTATCACCTAATGGTAAGTTAAAAAAAATGTGTCCGTGCTAAAAATTAGTTCACGGACACATTACGATATTTGCTTTCAGTAGTCGTTCGCCTATATTTCTGCAGTATATTAATTTACAGCTTGGAGATAAGTTCTGCAGTAACGTCCTGTACGCTGGGCTTGCCGTCCAGGGTAATATATTTCATAGCCCCTTGTTGGGCGGCGAGGTCTTTGAAATAATAGGCTGATGCAAGGGTTCCCTCCTCAGTATCATAGTAAATGTCGTGACGTTTGCCAATGGCAGCTTCATCTTGGTCATCATCTCTGGTCTTTAAATCACCGCCACAAACACGGCACTTATCTCCATCGGGCTTGATGGCGTCAATATAGATATTGTTGGGATGGTTATTGTCGTTTACACAGAGTCGACGTCCCATGATCCTGTTTTTTGCAATTTCTCGGTCCAGAAGTATTTCAACGACAATATCAAGCGACATATTGGCTGCTTTAAGCGCTTCATCAAGTTTTATCGCCTGATTCTTATTCCTCGGGAATCCGTCAAGAAGCCATCCATTATTACAATCATCCTGTTTCAGACGATCGAGGATCATCGGGATCGTAATTTCATCCGGAACCAGATCGCCGCGATCGATATATTCCTTGGCTTTTTCACCCAATTCGGTCCCTTTACCGATGTTATCACGGAAAATCGCGCCGGATTCAATGTGGGGTGTATTGTATTTATCTTTCAAAATCGCTCCCTGAGTTCCCTTACCACTGCCATTCGGTCCAAAAAACAAAATATTCATGCTGCAGTTCTCCTTTCATAATAGGTTTTAAGATCAATAATCTATAAATGTTTCATTAATTTCATTATTCTCGGCTTTACTATATAAATAGAGAAATATTGTCAAGGCTTGGTACATAAAAATTAAAGATCTACCCTTCATTCCTTAGGACATCTTTAATCAGTTCCAGAGCTTCGTGCCTATTATTAATGGTCTTTGTCAATTTTGCGTCATCCACAAGATCAAGAATTTTTCCAAATAAAGGTGAAGGCTT
>JASFGF010000253.1:0-4810 GCA_050123915.1 Desulfobacterales bacterium
TTCTTGTGTGTCAAGAAAGTAAGAGAGTCCTTTTAAATATATAATAAACCAGCGCTGATAGTTTATTTTTGCATCGTATTGATGTATAGATTTTAAAATTAATATATTGATTATCACCTATTGCTTCGGACAAAGAGTAAAAAAACTTAAGCTGCTTATATTCACAAATTTTAAGCCATCGTGAACCGTGAAAAAGGAGAGGGTCATGAATCCGGAAATGTTCAGAGAATACGACATCAGGGGAATTGCCGGTAAAGACATGACGGAAGATGATGTCGTGCTGATTGGAAAAGGCGTGGGTACTTTTCTCAGAGAAAACGGCTGTTCAAAACTTAATGTGGGAAGGGACTGCAGATTAACCTCAGACCTGTATTCTGAAAAGGTCATTGAAGGTTTGATGTCAACCGGATGTGATGTGATTGACATTGGAATTTGCCCAACACCGGTTTTTTATTTTTCAATTCAGCATCTTGATGCCGAAGGCGGGGTGATGGTAACCGCCAGCCATAACCCTAAAGAATATAACGGCTTTAAACTCTGTATCGGTTTGGATTCAATCCATGGAGAGGACATCCAGAAAATTCTTGGTATCATCGATGAAAAATCCTTTGTAGTGGGTAAAGGCTCTCGATCCACAGAGGACGTTGTCACACCCTATCGGAAATTTGTAGAAAATAACATCACCTTGACCGGGCCGATCAAGGTGGGAGTGGATGCAGGAAACGGAACCGCAGGGGTGGTGGCTGTGCCGATACTCAAAAGTCTCGGGTGTGAAGTCCACGACATTTACTGTGATATGGACGGCAGATTCCCCAATCATGAAGCCGATCCGACCGTGGAAAAGAACATGAAGGAACTTATTGCCATGGTCAAGGAAAAAAAATTGGATGTCGGCATCGGATATGATGGTGACGGCGATCGTATCGGTGTTGTTGATGAAAAAGGGAACCTTGTATTCGGCGACAGGCTTATGATCATTTTTTCAAGGGAGATCCTTTCCAGAAAACCCGGAGCTACTTTTATATCTGAAGTGAAGTGTTCTAAAACCATGTATGACGATATCGAAAAACACGGCGGCCGGGCAATCATGTGGCGGACGGGTCACTCTTTGATCAAAAAGAAAATGAAACAAGAAAAAGCCGAACTGGCCGGTGAGATGAGCGGCCATATGTTTTTCGCCGACCGGTATTTCGGATATGACGACGCCACCTATGCCGGCTGCAGGCTTCTTGAAATATTGACGAAAACCCAAAAGAAAATATCAGATCTTTTATCGGATGTCCCAAAAACGTATTCAACCCCTGAAATACGCGTTGAGTGTCCGGATGATAAAAAGTTCAATGTCGTTGCAAAAGTGACCGAATATTTTCGTGAAAAATACGATGTCATCGACATCGACGGGGTTCGCGTACTGTTTGAAGATGGATGGGGGCTGGTTCGTGCATCCAACACCCAACCGGCTCTCGTGCTCCGTTTTGAAGCCCTGTCAGAGGCCAGATTGTCAGAGATAAGAAATCTGGTCGAGTCCACGCTGGCGGATATGCAGAAAATATAAAAGTGAGGGATCCGGGCCATATGAATAGTCCGCGAGACCTTTGAAAAATGTTCAATTTTGCCTGCCCAGTTAAATCTGTTTTTATTATTTAACCGGGGTTCAAGGTCAAGGCAGGCGAATATTTCAACCACCCCAGTACGATCTGCCGGACCTACGGGGCAGGCAGACATACATAGAGTATTCCGAGGATTAAGATTTGAGCCTATTATAAATCCCGAGCATCGGGGACGCCGGGATTGGGCAAAAGGGGGTGTTTTTCAAAGGTCTCTCCTTGGCTATCCTCCGATGGGTCACGTCTCTTTAGAAAACAGGAAATAGAAATTAGAAAATAGATAACCGCAAACGGACACAAATGTAATTAGAAGGTGAGAAGGTTAGAAAATGAGAAGTTTGGAAATTAACGAAATATGCCAATCTTCTGATCCATGGTCGCTTCTCCGTAAGCGTCCGGATTCCTGCGGAAAGGCGGGTAAACCTCTTTCCTATTTCCTATTTCCTGTTTCCTGTTTCTGACTTTCCTGTTTATGAAAAAAATCGACAAAAAAATATTTGGAACTCTGTTCTTTTCAATGTTCGGGACCGTCACCGGCGTGGGAATCGTCGTTCCCCTGCTTCCGGTCTACGCCAGCGATCTCGGTGCCAGCGGTATATATATTGGTTTGATCTTCGGTGCATTTTCCATATCCAGAACATTTTTGCTTCCGCATTTCGGCAGGCAGTCAGATAAAAAAGGACGTAAGCCGTTCATTGTTATCGGCCTTTTGGCTTATACTGTAGTTTCACTGGCCTTCATACTTTCAAATAGTGTCGAATCCCTTATCGCCATAAGGTTTCTCCAGGGTATTGCATCCGCAATGATCATGCCGGCCGTTCAAGCCTATGTGGGAGACATAACACCTTCCGGTCAAGAAGGTTTCACCATGGGGTTGTTCAATATGTCAATGTTTCTCGGACTGAGCATCGGACCTTTGATCGGAGGCGTTATTCGCGACCACTTCAGCCTTGATACGTCTTTTGCGTCCATGGGATTTCTAACTTTTTTAGGTTTTTTATTAAGTTTTTTTTTACTGCCGCCTACAAAATCTGAACAAGTTGTCAGCAGAGGAATCGAACCAATGGCATGGAAATGGGTTCTGCGAGACAGACATATGGCAGGGCTGTCTATTTTCAGGCTCGCCTATGCTGCATGTATCGGCGTTATCTGGAGTTTTCTTCCGGTTTTGGCTGATTTAGAGTTCTCACTTTCAAGTTCATCCATTGGAATTCTGGTGACCTTGGGGGTTTTTTCCAGTGGATTGCTTCATGTCCCCATGGGTTTTATGGCAGACCGGATAAACCGAAAATTGATGATTGTCGGAGGGGGATTGATCATCACCTACGCTATTTTCTCTTTTTACTGGGCCAACAGCTTCGAGGACCTTTTGTTGGCCAGCGTGCTGTTCGGCCTTGGCGGGGGCATTTCAATGCCGGCACTCATGGCACTTGCTGTATTAAAGGGTAACGAAATCGAGGCCATGGGATCCGTCATGGGCCTTTTGGCCATGGCGCATAGTCTGGGGATGCTTGCAGGATCTTTGTTGGCTGGAGTGATGATGGATGTCTCCCGCCTCCGGCTTGCCTTTCCATCGGGAGCGGTCCTGATGTTGATCTGTCTCGGACTTTTTATTGTTTTGACCTACCACAAAAAAGAAGTGTCTGCCCAGGCTGATTTAAAAACCGGTCCATTGGATCTCGGAGGGTGAAAAGAGACCTTTGAAAAACATCCCATTTTGCCCTCTCCCAGCGTTAGACTCAAATTTTAATCCTCGAAATACTCAATGTATGCCTCTGGTTAAAATTTTCGCCTGCCTTGGTATAGAATAAAATTGAACGTTTTTATAAGGTCTCGGAAACTATACAACTTTAATTTTCTCTTTCCCCTCTCCTATTCACTATTTCACTGTTCACTATTTCCTATTTCCTCTTTGCTATTTCCTTCTTGCTCCTCACTCTCATAAGGTTTACCGCACTCTTTACAGAGCCCGTCCGGACCGATAACCCCGATACAGCTCTCATCGCTGCACAGTGTGCGCTGCTCCCACTCTAAATCCGCCTGGGGTTCTACTGTGTCATATTCTTCGCTTTCTTCCAATTCTTCGTTTATCTCGTCTTCCGGCTCAGCCTCTTCAACATCCGATGCAACGCTTTCTTCGTTTGCTGCATCAAAAGGTCCCTCATAGGGAAGTCCGCATTCCTTACAACGGCCATCCGGACCGATGACCCCGATACAGCTTTCATCGCTGCACAGTGTGCGCTGCTCCCACTCTAAATCCGCCTGGGTGTTGTTTTCTTTGTTTTTCATCATAATCTTTTTGGTTGCTTGATTGTAATGGCCTTTTAAAAAGTCAAAATTCGACGGCAAAGTAAAAAGCTTCACATTCAAGACGCGCAAATTCCGAGGAATGAGGCGTACATATCGTACGTCGCAGTGACGGGAAATGCAGCGCAACGCAGAAGTTGATCTTTTTACGAAGCCGTCTAAGGTTTAAAATTGACTTTACCTATAATCTATTATAAAAGATTTTTCAAGAAGCTGTTTCCCAAATATTTTTCCCAATATTCATTCCAAAATGGAACGAAGGAGATGTTGTTGATGCAGAATTTAATCAAAAACCCATTAAGACTAAAAATATTGATTGTCTCTATAATTCTGATATTTACATCGACATGTTTCTCAGCGGGATTGCCTGTAGGTAGAATTCTCCCCAAAGGAAAGGTCACCCTGCTCCATGATAACCAGAAGGTTGGAGAGTTTCGTTCAGAAGCTCCCCTTCCGGAAGGTACGTTTTTATCTGTTCAGGGAGAATGCGGTGTCAAGCTCAGTCATTTGTATCTTGTCGCCTTGGATCAAAGCCTGTTTTCCATATCAACGAACAACCGTTCCCGCACATTGTTCGTCCAAAAAGGAACCGTATATTTTGCACTTTCCTCGACGCCGTACACGCTGGTGTTTCAAACACCCGATGGGGTCATAACCACCAATGAAGTCATGCTGAAGGCATCTTCCACCAACCGATTATTAAAAGGATATGTCTACGTTGAAGAGGGTATCACAAGGGTGGGGGTGCTTGAAGGCGGATCCATGCTGGTGACAGTGACCGACGACAAACCTCAGGTGGTTGCAGCCGGTCAGGAACTAAGATTGGCTCAGGCGGATATTTTTAAAGAAGAAGGAAAAACCGAAAAAGAAAAACCGGGCAAAACCGAAAAAACCGG
>JASFGF010000254.1:0-4808 GCA_050123915.1 Desulfobacterales bacterium
ACAAATACAGTTTGAAAGAGAGCAAAGACATTAAGTTTTTTTCCCCCGGTGCCATGCAAATTTTGATGGATCACGAATGGCCCGGGAATGTGCGCCAGCTGGAAAACGCCGTCAGCCATGCGGTCATCCTTACTCAGGGCCAGTTTGTCGAGAGGAGGCATCTGCCCCAATTCTTAAAAAAGTCCGTTCTCGAACCTTCCAGCACCTGCCTTGCTGAAAATGAGCGACGGCTGATTCTCAATGTGCTTCAAGAATCCGACTGGAACAAACATGAGGCTGCCCGGCGTCTTAAAATTAGCCGAAGCACCCTTTACAGCAAAATCCGCCGCCACCATATAGAAAAAAAGACTGCCTAGCGTATCAAATATGGACAAACAGGGTCCTTTTCCGCACAGTTCTTAAATCCTCACCCATAAGTCACCTAAAGTTTTTAAAGAAAAAATAGGGTCCGATTCCGTACATTCATTCAGGATTTGCGTAACGTAAGATCGGTTTTCCTCTACAATGTCTCATTTTTATAAACCGGATAACAACATGAAATAACTTTAAAATCAAACAAATAAATTTGAAATTTCATCGGTTGTTTCATTTTTGGCAGGATTCTTGAAATACACGTTACAAAAGTACCAAAAATATTTTGGCTTTCTACCGTTAATAATTGTTCGACGAACATATAACCGACCACGCTCTTAATCCCAAAACTTAGTTTGATCAAATACATATAAGTCATTCGTCTTTTAAGATGATCGTTTATAAAATTTTCACAGTTGGTACACGCGTAAAAAAAAGAATGACGCTTTACCAAGTGGCTTTATATGAAGCGGTATTGTTATTGGCACGACGGTTAATGGGCTTTCGATTATTCGTTTACCCGGCCGTTTACAACATGTTGAAATCGGAAAAGGAGTTAAACCGCCTGTATTGTTTTTCTCTAAAAGAGTGAGGCTGGAGAGCTGCTGAGCCTTGACGGTTTGGTTGACTCTACTCGGATAACGACCGCTTACATTACAAGAAAGGAGGTGAGGACAAGCAAAAGAGACGTCTCCTCCCAACGAACGCTTATTTTAATTGATAGTTCTGAGTAGCTAATCGCGTTTGTTGCCATTTTGAAGAGGGGTTTGGATCTAGTCTAAAGCAAAACCAATTGATGGGAGGTTAAAATATGGCAGAAATAAGAGATGTGGAAATAAACAGCAGGGAGGACACCCTTCCTCTGATGAGTCCTGAGGTCAGACCCTGGCCTGTGACGCCGCCGCCGCCGCGGGAAGAAGTATCAAAGGTGTACGCCAAGCGGAATGCGGCCAAGTTCGGTGAGTGGTGCGAGGACAACCTCAGGTTCGAGTACAGCTTTGGCAAGCCCGAGGCGCTTCAGGGCCTCAAGGTGCTATGTATGGGGTTGTACAGGATGGGCAACAAGTTTTGCTCATCGTTGTTGGCCGAAGCCGGGGCCGAGGTTCTTAACATTGAACCGCCCGAAGGAGACCCTTTAAGAAAACTTACGCCCTTTGGCAGGGAAGAGTTGATGCTCGAGGACAGAGAGACCGGCGAAAAGTGCGGCATGGATTTCGTCCATGAAATGAGAAATAAGTTCTCCTTGACGCTGAATGTCGAGACCGATGAAGGCAAGGAAATATACAAAAAGCTGGCTGCCCATGCCGATGTAATCGTCGAGGAGTATCCGCCGGGATACATGGACGAGCTGGGTCTGGGCTACCGGCAACTGTCGGAGATTAATCCCAGACTGGTTTATTGCTGGATCGGTGTGCGCGGATCGTGGGGCCCGTATAAAGACAAACTCTCCAAATTCGGCCAGTGGACCCTTGAGCCTTTCGGCGGTTGCGCCAATGCATTTGTGCACAACACCGGTTTCCCCCAGGACCAGCTTCCCAGAGGAAAAGGGGGTGACCCCACGCGGTCCGGTGTCTGGTTTGCCGATTATGTGGCCGGCGAGCAGGGGGCGTGCAGCATTCTGGCGGCCATTTTCTGGCGAAATAAATTCAGCGGCGAGGGACAGTTTATCGAAGTCACCGGTGCTGAAACGCAAATGGACATTCTGGATTTTGATATCAGTTGGTACGGCTTCAACAAGAGCATCAAGGCTAGGACCGGCGGCTGGGATCCCAATTTGAACCAGTACGAATGGAATCCCTGTAAAGACGGCTACATGATGATCGGCGGTCAGACCGACCGTCTGTGGTATCGAATCGGACAGTGTATTGAAAGGGACGATATTCAGTTCGGCCGGTTGATTCACGAGGATCCTTTCCTTAAGGAGATGGGTGCCCGCAACGCGCTCCAGGCCCTGATCAAGACCTACACCGTGACCACCCGATGGCTGCGGGACATGAACCGAATTGAAGCCGAGCAGAAGTTGCTGGAGTATGAGATTGCGGCCGGACCAGTTCTATTTATTGACGAGGTCAGTGAATTCCCACACTTCAAGTACCGTCCCTGGGTGTATACCATCGACAGCGATCAGTACGGGACCGTACTCTATTCGACGTCGCCGAACTCATTCCAATACAGGACACCACACCGGGTCAAGTGGATCGGAAGGCCCTTAGGAAAGGACAACTTTCTCAAGTACCTGAATTGGCTCGGCATGGGTCAAAATGAAGTCAGAGAACTCAAGAGCAAGGGGGTGATATAATGGCAAAAGATATGAGAGAGACAAGGATAGAGGATCTGCCAGGCCCCAAGAGCAAGGAAGAACTCGAAGAAATGAAAATGCCTTACGAGGAATACTGCCGGGCGACCTTTGATCCGGGCAACGAACATGCAAAACCCGAGCCCTTAAGAGGCGTTCGATGGATGAGCACTACCATGTATATCTTTACGCCCCATTCCGTGTCCAACTTGGCGGAATTGGGGGCCGAAGTGGTCAAGGTGGAGATGCCGAGGATGGGTGATCCAATGAGGCACACATCCCCGTTCAACGAATGTTACCTGTATCCGCTGCACGACACCCGGCCAATGACCGGTACCGGCCTGGGGTTTCTAAATGCGAACCCCAACGAATACTATATCACCATGGATTATCACCTGGATGAAATGAAAGAGGCCTTTTACCGGATGGTAAAGATGTTCGATGGGCTTACCGAGTGCTATCGTCCCGGAACCTTTGACAAATGGAAGCAAAGTTATATTTACCTTCAGGAACTTAATCCCAGATTCATTTATGTATGGGGCGGCGGTTTTGGCTACGGGCCCAAGGTTTTCGGCGGATCATACGATATTCTGGGACAGGCCCACGCCGGTCTTGCTTCTGTTACGGGTATGCATGAATTTATGGGCGGACACGCCGCCAAGCATTCCAACTGGTGCATTGACTGGTACTCCGGCACCCAGATCACTTTCGGGATTCTGGCGGCCATTCACTGGCGGGAAACCACCGGGCTAGGCACCATGATCGAATTTTCCCAGGTGCAGGCGGCGACCCGATGTCTGGGTTATGCCGCACCCATGTACGGCAGGTTCGGCATTGTACGCCAGCGCTGGGGGAACTGGGACACGCAGCTTTGTGCACATGGTATCATTCTGTGCGGCAAGTCCGACTTTCCGGATGTTTCCAATCCGCAGGACAAGCATGATGCTTGCTATGTCATGGTTTCCGCCTTCCAGGATGAAGATTTCAAAGAGCTGTGCGCCATTACCGGAATGAAAGATCTTTACAACAAATACAAAACCCATAAGGACCGGGTTGAAGGCGAAGCTCAGGTGGAAATTTACGCGGCCCTGGAAAAGTGGGCTGAGGACAAGTCCCGGTCGCAAGTAGTAAAAATCTTGCAGGATGCCGGTTTGCTGGCTGAACCGGTGATGAACGATCGGGAGGTATACGAATGCGAGCATTACAGGCAGAGGGGTAGCATCAGATGGATGGATGATCCCTGCTTCGGTGATATACTCACCCAAGCCGGTTACAGCTCGGGAATGATGTCCAAAACACCCAGGAGACAGAACTGGATCTGGCGGCCGGTGGGTGCCGACAATATAAAGATCTACCATGAGTTGCTCGGTTATCCGACTTCCACCGTTCAAGAGTGGTACGATAAGAGCTGGATATAAAAGGAGGAGAGCGCCGTGTGTGATATTATCTGGTGTAAGAAAGAAATTAATGGGAAAAAGTGTAACACCGTTAACTACCTCGATCCTTATTGTTTCTGGAACTGGGAAGGAAAGGTAAATTGTGCTGAGTGTAAAACGGTGTATTACATCCACATGATTCAGGGTTTCATGTACAGGGGCCCTGATGAGGTTAACGAAAAACCGGATACCAGCCCGCTGTATGCGGATAAACCCCTGGAAGGTTACAGGAACTATTTGCCGGGCATTGAAGGCAGGACCCGGCCGTATCAATGTTTACCCCGGGATGTCTACCTGGGAACGGCCGATATGGTCAAATTCAGCGCCAGGGGCAGACCGGTCAGGGGTTGGCGTCCGCAGCCTCCGTCTGCCGGCATTGCCGGAAGCTTTGGCTTTGAATGGGATATTCAGAAACTGACTCCTGAAGTATGGGAGGAGTATCAGCAGAAACTGGCGAAAGGCGAAGTCAGCGACTGGTAAAAAAAGAAAGGAGTGTTCCATGGCACAGTTAACACCTGAAGAGTTTCTGGACACTGTTCTGGTTCCGGAAAAACAAACTGATCATATATGCTGGCAGTGCAGGAACTTGAAGCCGGTTCTCAAGGGCTCCAGCTTTCCACCCGCAGATATCATCGGTTGGTGTATGAAGATTTATTGGCCAGATTACTGGTGTGTTGCAGACTTCAACGTGGTCAAAAAGTGCTACGCTTTTGATCAGAAGAAAA
>JASFGF010000255.1:0-4792 GCA_050123915.1 Desulfobacterales bacterium
TTTCCGGAAGCACTGGAACTCTTTGAAAAGAACGGTGCAAAGGTTGATAAAGACAATCGAGTCGTCAAGATTCCACCGGACATGGTAACAGAGTGGATTGAAAAAGCACCTTCAACGGTTTTTCTTTGCGGCC
Organism: Desulfobacterales bacterium; assembly: GCA_050123915.1. Taxonomy (GTDB): domain Bacteria; phylum Desulfobacterota; class Desulfobacteria; order Desulfobacterales; family UBA11574; genus UBA11574. The sequence goes on from JASFGF010000255.1 coordinate 134, forward strand.
GTTCGGAAAACGAAGAACTGGACTGTGAAATCGGTGGAGATAAAGTATATTTCGGCACGGGCGGCACTGCCCTGAATGTCCAAGATCCGGGCAGTAACGATGCGCGCCGGTCAAAACTTGAAGACGTCGCCAACATGGCTCGTTTGGTGGATGCATTGGACAACATCCACTTTTACATGCTTAACGTATATCCCAATGATCTTGACGAGAAAGATGTGGATGTTAATCGTTTTGGTGCGGCCTTGAATCGCACCCGTAAGCATGTCATGGGTGGAGTATATACTGTTGAAGGGGTTCGAAACGTTATTAAAATGGCGGAATTCATCGCCGGTTCTCCTAAAAAACTCAGGGATCGACCGTTTATTTCCATGGTAACATGTGTTATCAGCCCTTTGACACTGGACGAGACCTATGCCCGACTTACCATGGAAGCGGCTCACAACCGAATTCCGGTGGTGGTGCCCTCCGAACCTCTGTGCGGCGCTACTGCTCCCATGACGTTGGCTGGGAATCTGGTGATTCAAAATGTGGATTCTCTGGCCGGTGTTATGCTGGCTCAAATGACCAGCCCCGGAACACCGACCCTTTATGGCTGTATCTCCTCCATTACCGACCTTCGCGATATGAAATATCTTTCCGGTGCCGTGGAAATGGGATTAATGAACGCCGCTTCAGCTCAAATGGCCCGATTTTACGACCTGCCAATCTATGTGACTGCCGGTATGTCCGATTCCAAGGTTAACGATGCACAAGCCGGATATGAATCAGCCATTACCAACCTGATGGTTGCCCTGGCGGGCGGTAATTTCATCCATGATGCGGCGGGATTCTTAGAATTTTGCATGACCGCTTCGTATGACAAACTGGTCGTTGATAATGAAATTATCGGCATGGTTATGCGGGCATTAGACGGAATAAAGGTTAATGATGAGACGCTGGCATTTGATTTGATAAAAAAAGCGGGTCCCGGCGGGCATTTTATTTCGACCCGTCATACGCGGCGCCATATGCGCTCGGAACTTTACAAACCACAGCACAGCGACAGGGAAAACCGTGATCGTTGGCAAAAAGAAGGCGCCAAGGACAGCCGACAACGCGCTGCCGGAAAGGCACAGGAAATTTTGGCAAAACCGGCCCAATCAATGATTCCGGGAGACGTTAGAAAACGCATCAAACAGGAGATACCTGGGATTCGATCGTTTATTATGGAATAGCAGTAGTAAAGAAAGGACACTTATGATCATCATTGGCGAGAAAATCAATGCCAGCATCCCGGCTGTCAAGACCATTATACAAAAGCAGGATGATAAAAAACTAATCGAACTGGCCCAAAAGCAGGCCGCTGTCGGATCGACTTACATCGATGTCAATGTGGGAACCGGAGAGGGATCAAGGGATGATGAGATTTTAGCCATGCAATGGGCCATCCAAATCATCCAAAATAAAATCGATACACCCCTATGCATTGACAGCGCGGATCCAATACTCTTGGAAGCCGCTCTTGAAGGGCGGAATGGCAGGACCAGCCTGATCAACTCCACAAAAGCCGAGGATGACAATCTAAAGGAAATTATACCGCTTGCGGTTCGTCATAATGCGTTCTTAATCGCCCTGGCTATGGATGACCAGGGTATCCCTAAAACTGTCCAAGACCGTCTGACTGCTTGTGAGAAGATCGCCGAAGCCTGCCATCGATTCGGGCTTTTTCTGGATAAGGTATTTTTTGATCCTTTGGTACTTCCTGTCAGTACGGATATAAGCCAAGGGCGGGTTACTTTAGATACCCTTACGGCAATTAAGGAAAAATTCCCCGAGGCACAGACGGTCATGGGGCTATCCAACATATCTTATGGCCTTCCCAACAGGGTCGGACTCAATTCAGCTTTTTTACACATGGCTGTCTCCGCCGGTCTGGATGCAGCCATTATGGATCCGTTGGATCAACAGATGATGGCAGCCGTAAGAACCGCCGAGGTTTTGGTGGGAAAAGATCGTCATTGCCGTCGTTACACTAGGGCATTTCGGAAAAAATAAAAAAGAGGAAAAATTGAACCCTATCTGAAGCGATCAATTTTCAAGAAGCTAAACGCTTACTAAAAAGGAGAGAAAAGTGATAGACCGTTTTCGAGAAGGAGTTATGGTTAAACCCTATGAGCGGCTTGACCCGGAGCAGGTCAAATGGCTCGATCAAGCATCTATGAGCATTTTAAACGATCCCGGCATATGGTGTTACAACGAAAAAGCCGCTGAACTTTTCAAGACTCATGGGGCAAAGGTCTGGGAAGAAAAAGACAAACACTGCACCTGCTGGCGCGTGAGTTTTCCCTCCGGTCTCATCAAAGAAGCCGTGGCCCATGCCCCTTCACGCTTTGTTTTGGGAGCCAGAATTCCGGAAAACCGTTTGCTGTTAGATGCCAAAGTGCCGCGCGTGTATTTCGGTACTGGTTCTGAGGCCAACATTTGGATAGAAACACAGATGCAGGAATTTATGAGCGTTGAAGACAGCGGCATCAAATGCAAGGTTCCCCGGTTTAAAGAACTGCGGGGCAATACATCTTTGCTCAGCCGAGCGGCAAGGCTCTGCGAACAATTGGAACATCTGGATTTTTTTATCCGGCCGTTAAACATACAGGATCCTGAAATCACGTCTGACAATCATGATGTCAATAAGTTCTTTGCCAGTTTGAACAACATTACCAAGCACGTCCAGGCAGGATTAACCACCATAGACGGCTTAAAAGATGTAGTGCGAATGGGTGAAATCATTACCGGCAGCCCGGGAGCGCTTCGAGAGAATCCTATAGTTTCGTTTATCACCTGTATATTCAAGAGCCCTTTGCAGGTTGTGGATGATACTGCCGATAAAGTTTTTGCCATCGTCGAAGCCGGTTTGCCTCTGGTGATATCCTCTTCACCCCAGGGAGGATCGTCCGCTCCCATACAAGAGGCCGGAATGGTGGCTCAAATCAACGCTGAAATCCTAACCGGTATCACCCTAACCCAGTTAATTAAACCGGGTTTTCCGGTACTCTACGGAAGCGTACCCGTGCGGGCCCGTCTGGATGACCTGCACGACCTGTACGGCTGTCCTGAATTCAATCAATATAACATCGACTGTGCGCAATTGGCCCGTTTTTATAATATTCCCTGTTATTCCACCGCCGGTGTGGGAGACGCCAAAGTTCCGGGCATGCAGGCTGTTTTCGAAAAGCTGTTTACCCATCTTTACATGGCCATGAGCGGAGCTCAGTACATTCACTATGCCTTCGGTTTGCTGGATCGAACCAACAGTTTCTGTCCGGTCCAGGCGGTACTGGACAACGAGCAGATCGGAAAAATCAAACATTGCCTGCGGGAACCCAACGTCAATCCCAGTGCCCTAGAAGATATGCTAAAAATCGTGAAAAAAGTCATGGCATCGCCCTATCGGCTCTATGCCCGTCATGTCCGTAAAGCAATGCACTCCGGAGAAGTTTCAGATCCTTATCGTTTTGAGGCCAAAGGGCTGGAAGACAAAGTCCTGGAAAACGCTCTCGATTATATGGATCAACTGGAACAACAACCAGCTGCGCATTTGGAGCCTGCTATTGTTGATAAAATCTTCAAGGAGGTTCCGGGGATTTTGCCCAGCCTCAAACATACCGGATGAGAACGATTACTTCACAACCACGATAAAGAGGAGATCATAAATCATGGACAACAAAACTCTCATTGAAAAAATTGCATTTAACATTGTACAGGGCCGGGTCGAGGCTGAAGACGAGGGCTTTGACGAAGGTTTCGAAGGACAGCCGGCCGTAACAGAACTGGTAAATGAGGCCCTTGAAGCCGGTATAGATCCCAAGACCATCGTGATCGATGGATTAACCCATGCCATGGAAATTGTGGGCAAAAAATTTGAACGCGAGGAATACCTTATTCCGGATATGTTGGCTTCAGCCGAATGTGTGGGTGTTGCCATGGACATCATGAGCCCTCACCTTTTAAAGGCGGGGGTGGAGAGCAAGGGCAAATTCGTCATTGCAACCGTGGCCGGAGACCTGCACGACATCGGCAAGAACATCGTATCGATCATGATCAAAGGCGCGGGTTATGAGGTTGTCGATCTGGGAGCCGATGTGCCTACCCCGGTAATCGTTGAGGCTGTTAAAGAAAACAAGGCACCTTATCTGGGGCTTTCGGCGCTGTTGACCACAACCATGCGGGTGATGCAGGAAGTGATCGACACACTCAAAAAAGAAGGGCTCCGCGATAACGTCAAAGTACTCATAGGGGGTGCTCCCACATCTCAGGCCTTTGCCGATCAGATCGGTGCAGACGCCCATTGCAAGGATGCCTTCGAAGCCATTGAATTAATGAAAACCGTGGCTGTTTGATTCGTCGTATTCAAGGAGAAAAAGATGTCAGAAAAAAAAGCATATACCCAGGCATTTCAAACCGGAAAGTATGACAAAGCCACCGGTCTTTTGGGGAAATATGACAATGTCAGAAGATTTTGGGAAGATCAGGTAACGGCAATCTTTTTACGTCCCTTCCTTAACGATATGGTAGAGCGGAAAAGAAAGCGACTGGAACGTATACGTATTCTGGATATCGGCTGCGGTAGCGGAGACGGATATGACCTGATGATGGGGGTTACTACCAAGGATCCTGGTATCT
>JASFGF010000256.1:0-4774 GCA_050123915.1 Desulfobacterales bacterium
ACAAAGAGCAAATTTCTACGGTGGAGAGAAAATTAAAAGCAGCAGAAAATGCCGCTGCCCTGTCAAAAATGAGATATGACAAAGGTGTCACCAGTTATCTTGAAGTCTTGGACACCGAACGTACATTGTTTGATGTCGGATTGGAATATTCCGAATTAAAACAACAATTCTATAATGCTTATGTTGGATTATACAAAGCGTTAGGCGGGGGATGGCTTACAAAAGCGGAAATGGAACAGACCCAACATCAGCCGGAAGCACAAAAGAAACAACCATAAAAGCTTTGATCTCTTTTCCGGTTCGTCCGGAAAACATTCTTATGACACAAAAACAATTAACCAGAAACAATATCATTCTTCTGATTTGCTTACTCCTCATTATTTTTTTCTTTCCCTCTTTATCGAAGCAACGATTACTCATAAGAGACATCATTTTCACAGCTATCATTCTCTCTGGTACGTATTCACTCGATTTTGCCAAAAAAACCCGCAATATTCTAATTATTACCGGAATTGTTACCATCTTTTTAACCTGGATCGATTATTTCTTTGCCAAAGATATTTTGAGATTGGCATTCTTCCTATCATTTTTCTGCTTCAACATGTTTATTACCGTGTTCATGATCCGGCATATCGCCAGAAGTAAACAGGTGACGTTGACCATTATCATCAATTCCATTAACGGTTATCTGCTAATTGGTGTATTGGGTGCGGTGCTCCTGGCTATGATGGAAATCGTGCAAAAATTTATTTTTCACATCGATACCGTGGCCATCAACTTTGCAGGTAATACTGCCGTAGGGTTTCACGATTATCTCTATTTTAGTTTTGTTACGCTAACTACTTTGGGATACGGCGATATTACGCCGGTTTCCGCTTTTGCCAAGTCTTTAACTATTTTTATTGCAATAACCGGTCAGCTTTATTTGACGATTCTGATTGCCATGTTGGTGGGTAAGTACTTAAGCAGTACACAAACAGATTGATAAATTTGTTCTTTTCTTAACGCTTTAATGGGATCGTGTCCATGAACGTTATATTCGTACTGATTGTTCTAAGTGCGTTCTTATTTGCCGGGTGGCAGCAAATTTTCTTTATTCCGGTGCAAGGTTCTCCTTCGCCCATGGAGATTCTCTCCAAAGCGATGATCACATCGGCTGGCGGAGCAGTGGAACTGGCTATCGGCCTGGTGGGGGTGATGGCTCTGTTTCTGGGACTGATGAAAGTGGCTGAAGCCGGCGGCATGCTCACCATTTTGGCGCGGTTGATTCGCCCGCTGATGGTGAAGCTTTTCCCCGATGTACCGGCGGAGCATCCGGCCATGGGTGCCATGATTCTGAATCTTTCGGCCAACATGCTAGGTCTTGGCAATGCCGCTACACCCTTTGGCATTCGGGCCATGCAGGAACTTGATAAGCTCAACCCTCAACGCGGAACAGCCACCGATGCCATGGCCCTTTTTCTGGCCATCAATACCTCCAGTGTGACTCTGTTGCCCAGCGGGGTTATCGCCCTTCGGGCGGCCGCCGGTTCGTCAGATCCGGCCGCGATCTTACCTACTACGTTGTTTGCCACCATCGGTTCCACCGCTGTTGCCGTTGTTGCCGCCAAACTGTATCAAAGACTCGTGCCACTCAAGGTTGATCCCGGAGCTTCTTTGCAGAAAGCACCTTCAGATGATGGGGAAGACATGCCGCTTAAAGACGCTGCAAAAGGATATCCTTTGTGGGTCAGTCTTGTGGCGCTTGCATTTCTTGTAACATTGATACCCGTTTCCGTGGTTTATGGACAGTCCATATCGCCATGGATCATTCCGGCGCTCATGGTCGGGTTTTTAGGGTTTGGTCTGGTGCGCCGCGTTCGCGTCTATGAAGAGTTTGTTGAAGGCGCAAAGGATGGTTTTAAGGTGGCGCTTCGTATCATTCCCTATCTGGTGGCCATCCTTGTGGCCGTGGATATGCTCCGGGCAAGTGGTGCTTTGGAGGCCATCGTCGTTTTTTTGAGCGGTATTACCGGTCGTTTCGGCCTGCCTGCCGAGGCCCTTCCCATGGCGTTGATGCGTCCTCTTTCCGGATCAGGGGCATACGGTATTCTGGCCTCCATTATCAATGATCCGGCCATCGGTCCCGACAGTTACACCGGCTATCTGGTTTCAACACTGCAAGGGTCCACGGAGACGACCTTTTATGTATTGGCTGTTTATTTTGGCGCCGTTCAGGTTCGGCGTATCCGCCATTCGCTGGCCGCCGGGTTAACGGCAGATATCGCCGGCGTGATCTTTGCCGTTCTGGCCTGTTCGTTTTTTCTCGGATAGAACGGACCGTTATATTGAGTTATTCATCTTTCTTTGGAGGCTTTAATTTCAAACTGAAGATAAATACAAAGGCCATTCCGATCATACCGATCAAGCCCGCTTTTCGCATATCTTCAAGGTCCGCATAACCTGATATATATCGGTAAAAGAAGTATCTGGGATCGACGTCCTCTGCCCTTTTGAGATCGGCGTTGGCCAGTGCCTCTTGATCCAATTCCAGGTAGACTTTGGCTCGGGTTCTATAGACATCTGCCAATACTTGCAGATTGCTTTCCATGGCTATAGCTCTGCTTGAATCATCGATGGCTTCGTTCAGTCGGCCAATCCTGCGAAAAGCTTCCGCCCGGTAACCCAATACCCCATTCATTTCCGGCTTCAAATTGAGGGCTTTGTCGAAATTGATAATGGACTTTTCATAGTTGTTGATTTTGAGATAAGCCATCCCCAGCATCCGGTATGCATCGGCTTTGTTGGGGACCAGCCGAGTATAGTTGGTAAAATCTTCAATCACCTCGTGGTATTTTCCTTGAAAATAATAATTCCATCCTCGTTCTTCATAGGCAGGTGCGAGCCTCGGGTTCAACTCTATCGCCTTGGTAAAATAATTGGTCTTTTTATAGGCCATCGAGGTTTTCAAGCCCATATCGAAGTATTCCAAAGCATTTCCGTCAAGGGCGTAAACATTCTGGACATGTTTTGGCCACGCCACTGCCACCAAGAGTATCAGTATGATCATGTATATTTTTTTCATATCTTTTATCTTCCTCAAAATATTCCAACTGAATGTCCATTTTACGTTCCGGAGCCCTCAGCGGTGTTTAAAAATGTTTTAAAAAGAATAATGTCTTGAGACATGTGTATCATTTCCATCCGATAATATGTTACTTGCTCATTCTGCTTTAGATATAAAATAATTCCTTGTTTGCTGATTGCAACTTTAAACCAAATTTTTACTATAAATGTCATTCAACAAGATGAAGACGGATTATCTAAATATATTAATGTGTTATTTTTTTTGTTCTCCTGAAGTTTTAAATGCACATTGTGATATATAGATACTGAATCATCATGAAGGATGCTACTGTCAAAAAAATTAAAAGAGTTTTCCAACAATATTGTTTCCGACTGTAAATAGGTATTAGCAATTATCATTCCAAAAAACTTGCTGAATGAACATTTTTATTTCTTTTATATTTCAATCGGTTGTTTTTGGGTTATGGAATATTTAAGATATTTCGTAAGAATATGAGCCAAAAGCAGGTGTGAAATTTAACAGTTTGTAGCGAATTTTGACGATTCCTCATTACGTATTAATTATATTAAAATAAAGGTTGAATTTTTTTAAAGAGAGCTTAATTTAAAAATAGCAGGACGAGGTTTTCGAATCGGTTTACTTTATCCGATAACAAAACCTTATTGAGTTTAAAACATCCTCGGTTCTTTTAAATTATGTGTTTTTGATGCCATGTTTAGCTTTGTTTTTTAATCATAACTATGGCATCGTATAAGATTTGCCGAAAATGGAGTGCTGCCTGCTGAAATAAAGGGGGTGATTGTATGAGTGACGATACAAAATCAGAACATTCCGAAAGTTCGGATCGAAACGTCTCTGAATCCTGTTGCTATATTGTTGATCCTTGCGGCTGCCGCATTGCTGATCCTTGTGGCTGTTATGTTAATCCCTGCGGTTGCTATGTCGATCCTTGCTGTTGCTAAAAATATATAATTTTTTCTAAAAGGACCGGGATATACTCCTGGTCCTTTTTTTATTTAGTGTCCATCCATAAATGGTCTTTTTGTCCAATCTCTGCGTTATGCTCAAAAAATAATCCTCGGAATATTAAATATATGCCTGTGGTTATTTTTTTCGCATGCCTTAATCTTGGATAAAAATCCTCATTTATGGACGGACACTCGTTTAAATAAAATTACATGACTTACCAATATCTCGGAGGGATTGTGCTATTCGATTTTGGCGTGATACAATCGAAGACTGTTTGATACCACGGAGATACTGCTGAACGCCATGGCCAGCGCCGCAAGAATAGGATGTAGCTGTCTAAGAAATTCGGGAACCATATCAAACGGCGCAAGAATCCCGGCGGCAACGGGAATGAGAACGATGTTGTAAATAAATGCAAAAAACAGGTTTTGTTTGATGGTGGCCATGGTGGCGCGGCTGATTCGGATGGCCCTGGATACACCGGTTAAGCTGCCGCCGGATAAGATAACATCCCCGGTTTCAATGGCCACATCTGTTCCGGTTCCGATGGCCATTCCGACATCTGCCTGGGCAAGGGCCGGGGCGTCGTTGATGCCATCCCCCACCATACCGGTTTTTTCGCCTTTTTCCTGGAGTTCCTTGACTTTGAATGACTTTTCTTCTGGACGGACTTCGGCAAAAATTTCATCGATGTTGACTTCCGAAGCGATGGCACGGGCGGTCTGAAGGTTGTCTCCG
>JASFGF010000257.1:0-4772 GCA_050123915.1 Desulfobacterales bacterium
GTCTTTTAACTGCGATCCAGACTTACACAAAAAATTCAGCAATACCAAAACTGTCCATAACTCTATCCCATGATAGCACAGATGTCAGAAATAATTCAGGTTTTTAGATGGATAATATTTTCATGTTTTGGATTGATACCATCATGGAAATATCATAGGATTAAACCGACTGTCTCTATTTAAAAAGCTTGAAATATCGACGATCCCATACAGGCCTCATACAACCAATCACTCCTCCCATTTTTTTTCGGTGAAACGAGATTCTTATTCCGCTTGACACCGGTGCTGATTTAAACTTGGGCAACTCAATCCCACAGGATTTGCCATTTTTAATTTTTGAGAATTCTAAACAAACTTATTGAAATTGGGTTGAATATTGGAAAAATATAATTAACTTACAGAAAAATTGTCACAAGGCCTGCAAAAACCTACACGGTGGTTAGTTTTTCTTTTAAATATTGAACAGACAAAACGGATAGATCGTATATCGGATCAAAGGCGGATATGCCCAAACGATGAGGAGGTCACATGGAAAGACAACACAAATTTTCCATATGGTACATTTTTTTAGGTATTTGGGGAGTGTTCATCATTCACAATTTGATTTTTTCAGCGTTGTCCATCAAGACCATCCCTTACAGCGAGTTTTTGAAGCTCGTTAAAGAAGGAAAGGTTTCGGAAGTTGCCATCACACAGAATCAGATTCAGGGTCGCCTTCTCAACGGCGGAAGTGAGTCCGTAAAAGGAGAATTATTCCGAACCGTTCGTGTCGATTCAGATATATCTCAATTACTAGAGGAAAATAACATTAAATTCAAGGGAGAGATCGAATCGACCTTTTTCCGTGATCTTTTATCATGGATTGTTCCCATTTTTATCTTTGTCGGCATATGGTATTTCATGATGCGTCGAATGACTGGAAAACAACCGGGTTTTATGAGTTTGGGTAAAAATAAAGCCAAAATTTACATGCAAGAGGACTTAGATGTTAATTTCGATGATGTTGCCGGCGTGGATGAATCTAAACAGGAATTGGTTGAGGTAATCGACTTTCTCAAAGAGCCTCAAAAATTTACCAAAGTGGGTGGTAAAATCCCGCGGGGTATTCTTCTGGTCGGTCCTCCCGGTACCGGCAAAACCATGTTGGCCAAAGCCGTGGCCGGTGAAAGCGGCGTGCCTTTTTTTAGTCTCAGCGGTTCTGAATTCGTGGAAATGTTTGTTGGTTTGGGAGCCGCACGGGTCAGAGATCTTTTTGAACAGGCCAAACAAAAAGCCCCTTGTATTATTTTTATCGATGAATTGGATGCACTCGGCAAGGCTCGCGGTTTCGGCACCATGGGCGGCCACGACGAACGGGAGCAGACTCTAAACCAACTACTGGTTGAAATGGACGGCTTTGATCCCCAAATCGGGGTGATTCTGATGGCTGCCACCAACCGTCCTGAAATACTCGATCCAGCGCTTCTTCGCCCCGGACGTTTCGACCGTCAGATTCTTGTGGACCGACCGGACAAAAACGGTCGCGAAGCCATCCTCAAGGTCCATCTCAAAGACATTCAATATGAAGGTAATTTAGATGTTGAGAAAATTGCGGCCATGACACCGGGAATGGTAGGTGCCGATTTGGCGAACCTGGTAAATGAGGCGGCACTTTTGGCGGTCAGGCGCAACAAAGACATCGTCACCATGTCGGAATTCGAAGAGGCCATAGAACGTGTTGTCGCAGGTCTGGAAAAAAAGAACAGGCTCATAAACCCTAAAGAGCGAGAAATTGTCGCCTACCACGAAATGGGTCACGCTCTGGTGGCATTATCGCTGCCAGGTACCGACCCGGTTCAGAAGATCACCATTATTCCCCGAGGGATTGCTGCCCTGGGATATACCATGCAAGTCCCTACCGAAGAACGGTTTCTTATGAAAAAAACAGAACTGCTGAATCGTATCGCTACACTGTTGGGAGGCCGTGTGGCTGAGGAAATTATATTCGGAGATATTTCTACCGGGGCTCATAACGATTTGGCCAAAGCCACGGACATTGCCCGAAGCATGGTCAAGGAGTATGGCATGAGCACAAAAGTCGGCCATGTGTACTTTGCACGGGAAAAACAATCCCGTTTCCTAAATATACCTGGACACCAAGGTCCAATCGAATACAGCGAAGCTACGGCAGAAATAATCGATAACGAGGTCAGAGAGATTATCAAACAGCAATACGAAACAGCTCGAAATATTCTTGACACCAAGAAATCCCTTCTGAAAAAAAGCGCAGAACTTTTGCTGGAAAAAGAGACGATCGGAGGAGATGTCCTGAAACAATTGGTCGAAGAAGATCGGGCAACTCAAGTTTAGATAGAGGGCGACTCAAAATCCCTTATCTTTTAGATGCCATCTGGAGTATGATGAGTTGATCATGTGCTGGCGTAACCTGATTACTAAAATTGAATCTTAGGCAGTTGTATAAATAGGAGCAATTAAATTGGCAAACGGGCTTGCGGCTTTATTTCAAGACTGTTTAAACAGCCGATAGCTTGACATTCGGGAGGAATGAATATGAAAAAAGAATACCTTTTTGAACCAATGACCCTGGGAAATTTTCGATTAAAAAACCGCATTGCCATGGCTCCCATGACAAGAGGACGTGCCGGCACTGACCGGGTTCCGAATGAATTGATGGCCGAATATTATTACCAGCGATCCTCTGCAGGATTGCTGATCACCGAGGCAACAGTGATTTCAAAACAGGGTATCGGCTGGATTGATTCCCCTGGAATATATACGGAAGAAATGGTAGAAGGTTGGCGGAAGGTCACCAGTAAACTCAAACCAACTGGTACGCCCATATTTCTCCAGTTGTGGCATTGCGGCAGAGCTTCGCACAGTGATTTCCACAATGGTGAACTCCCAGTCTCGGCTTCAGCGGTAAAACTGAACGGTGATAACATTAGAACTCCCCATGGAATTAAACCATATGAAACCCCTCGAGCGATGTCGGTTGACGAAATTAATGCAACTGTTAACGACTACTGCAAGGCAGCAAAAAACGCCAAGGCCGCTGGGTTCTCCGGAATTGAAGTGCATGGCGCAAACGGCTACCTAATCAATCAATTTCTTGATTCGACAACAAATCTACGCGACGATCAATATGGCGGCAGTCTCGAAAACAGATTCCGATTTTTCAAAGAGGTACTGGAGGCCGTGCTTGAGGTCTGGCCACCAGAAAGGGTCGGAGCACGTATCTCACCAAACGGAGTGTTTAATGATATGGGCTGTGATGATTTTAGAGAGCTCTTCCTATATGTGGCTGAAGAGATCAATAAATTCAATCTTGGTTATTTGCATATCATGGACGGGCTGGCCTTCGGGTTTCACGAAAAAGGTGTGCCCATGACTCTGGCGGAATTCAGACCGGTTTTCAAGGGAACCATTATTGGCAACTGCGGTTACACTAAAGACGCCGCAGAAGAGAGAATCGCAGAAGGCAATGCGGACATGATCGCCTTTGGGCGGCCTTATATTACCAACCCAGATTTGCCAGAACGTCTCAAAAATAGCTGGCCTCTCAATCCGGCGGAAGATATGTCGTTATGGTATACTCCGGGTCCTGAAGGTTACGCGGATTATTCACCATTTAAACCATAATTTTCAGTGTTTTTCGAAAACCGGTAAGCGCTTTAGATTTTAAAGTACAGTGGATTATGGACCTTTGGCAAATGTCAAAAACATCTTTATCGGAAAAAATACGATTTGATAGTCATTATCGGTGGCAACGTGAGAGTTGAATCTCTTTGCCGAAGAAATCTTTTTTGGGCTAATGATTCCGAGATAAAGAAAAATTTCAAAGCAACGCCCACGAGATCATAAAATGCCAACTTAGCTCAGGCCTCATAAAGAAGACGCTGGGCCTGTTTCCACCCATGGTGTCTGACATTGCAACAAGATACTGAGACACTTCATCATAGGGATCGAACACTTTAGCTGTTTTTTCCTTTTCGGTAAGGGTCGTTCGCATTTCGGTGAATATCAACTGGTGTCGATCTTCCATGTTGGCAAGGCCTTGTAAAAATTTTTGTTTTTTGGCATCGGCCTGCAAACCTGCGGCCTTTCGGTAAAAGGCTGCACCGTTTTTTTCAATGCGGATCGCCATTTCAAAAATCTCGTCTGCGTTAAAGACGATAGCCCTTTGGTTTCCTCCTTTTTTAGATCTCATCCAGTATAATACCTGAATCTTTCATGCAACATTCAGATAATATCGAGTGTTTCATGATTGGACAATAAGTTGTTTATTCATTTCTTGTGTTATGTCAGTTAGATGAAAATTTGTCCCAATATTTATGTATTTTTTGATGAGTTGCCCGATTTTTTAAAATTCAAATGACAACATTTGAATTTAAAGTTATATTTTGAAGCATTAGATTGTCCTATAACCGATCAAGGTTGGATGGCAACCAATAAAAGGAAATGGAGTCATCTAATACAGCAGGAATACCTTCGTGAATAGTCGGAAATTGAGGTTCCAGTTCGATGGCTTGTTTTATAGTTCCTGATACAACCGGTAAACGCAAATTCCAGCATGAAATTGCTCCGCTGGGGTATGGATTCGGTTGGGCGGTTAAACCAAACAGGACGTCTAAAAGACGCGCCCCTATATAAGATATCTTTTGTGGAATGTGCATCACACGAAGTCGAGGATAATACGTTTTCACCGTTTCAAAAAAATCATTCCAGGTACATGATAGCTCATCGGCCACTGCCCAAATACCTGGCATAGTGTT
>JASFGF010000258.1:0-4751 GCA_050123915.1 Desulfobacterales bacterium
CCAACGAAAAATCCAGAATGCGCGTGCTCATTAATCTTTTGGCCAACGGCGTCATGGTTACGGATGCTGAAAAAAAGGTGGTACTGGCCAACCCGGCGTTTATGAAAATAATGAGCTTTCAGGGAGATGATATCATTGGTCGTCCGTTTACGATGCTGATTAAAAATGAACAACTCCGACAAATGATCGAGAGTGCCCTTTCCATGACCGAAGATGTTCTCACCGAACTGACCGAAGAACTGGGCATCGGAGAGGACAAAGAAGATAAAAAGGCCATATATGTTGCCAAGTGCCGCCCTTTCAGAGACCGAATCGGTCGGAATTTAGGCACCATTACCGTTTTGAGCGATATTACCTATTTAAAGGAAATCAATCAGCGCCAGTCTGATTTCGTGTCTATGGTGGCACACGAAATTCGAAGTCCCATGAACTCTGTTATGGCGCAGATCAAAGTCATTCAAGATGGGCTTGCCGGTGACGTTACGCAAAAACAAAGTGAGATTTTGGGCAGGGCCTCGGAAAAAATTAACGGACTCGTGACCCTTTCATCTGAGCTTCTGGATATGGCCAAAAGAGAAACCGGGCTGGTTGCATTGGAAAGAAAAAGTTTTAATATGACTGAAGTTTTAAAAGATCAGGTCGATTTTCATAGACCCAAAGCCCAGGGGAAAAAGATTCAGCTCGAACTGGACCCGTTACCGGATTTGCCGCCGGTACTTGCCAACAAACAAAACATGGAAGAGGTCCTTTCCAATCTGATTGCCAACGCCATCAACTATACCCCCGAAGGGGGAAACATCACCATCGCCGCCCATCCGGAAAAGCATCATTTGTGCATCAGTGTCAGGGATACCGGTCTAGGGATTGCGGAGGAGGAGTTGGGGCGAATTTTCGACCGATTCTATCGCGTTAAAAATGAAAAAACCCGATACATTATCGGTACCGGTTTGGGGTTGCCCATCGTTAAAAGTATTGTCGAAGCCCATGACGGAATGATCCGGGTCGAAAGCGAACTTGATCACGGAAGTACGTTTTATGTATATATTCCCTTCGTAACGTCATAAAATTGAGACCCCTGAAAAACGCTTCCTTTTGACACCCTTAAAACCCGGCCCACTGTACCTTAAATTCCCATTGTTTTATAGGCATAACGGATTTTTTGGGTTAGAAGGCGGGTTTCCATTTCAAGGGATAGGGTGAGCGCTTTTTCTAAAGACTTTTGTACCAGGCGAGGACGGGTTTGGGATAAAAGCCGACTCTTGGAGAGAAGTGCCTGAGCCGTTTGTTTCTTTGCACCACTTTTTCGCGCCAGATTCATCGCTTTCCGAATGGAATCAAGCCCCTTTTTATTATCCCCAAGTCTGCCATAAAGTTCGCTCATGGCAATAAGGAGTCGGGTTTTGTAACGCCAGCGTGTATATGAAATGCCGGGTTTTTTGACTTCCTGCCACACTCTTTCCAATACATCTTTAGCACCGGATAGGTCATTCATCGCCAAATAATTTTCGCCCAAATTGATTTGGGCATTATGAATGATTTCAGGATCGCCCGTGCTTATTGCTTCTTCAAGGGATTGCTTGTTAAGTCTTACGGCATCCTGGAATTCACCGATTTCAGCATGAACCCATCCAAGCGTATTTAAGAATCTGGGTCGCCAGAATTTATCATCCACCCCCTCCAGTTGCTTCAAACCAGCCTTGAGTTGCTGTTTTGCTTTATCTATCTGCCCCAGGGCGCCATAGGCAGATCCTTGGATAAAATATAACAAAATTTTAAAATAAGGACTTCGGATCTCCTGATTTAACCTGTGGAGCTGTTGGCATAACTCGAGGGTTTTTTCGAATTCTCCAATCCAGTTATAGTACCGGGCAAGATTGACAAGCGTCCAGGCTTTACCTTCAGATTTATCCAGCCTTGCCCCAAGGTCAAACGCCTCTGTCAACAAATGTGCTGCTTCTTTTAAGTTGCCCAGAACAGCATAAACAAAACCTAAAAAACCGGTCGCCTTAAGGAGAATTTCAGGAAAATCTTTTTGTCTGCTTAGGTGGATGGCTTTGGTAAGCAGCGTCTGTGCAGACCGGGGTTGATGCATGTAAAAAGAAATCCATCCAAGTCGAAAAAGAGCCTCCGCCTCTGTTTCATGGTCACATAAGCGCCTTGCTTCAAACAATAAATTTTCAAAAACTGTTTTGGCGGCACCCATCTGTCCCATGCAAAAATGAATCTTTCCTTTGCGAAAAAAAAGATCGAGGCTTATTACATCCGAACGTTCCCATTGACCTTTAGAAATGATATCAAGGGCTCTGTCAATGCTGGTCAATGCCTCCTGGCAGGCATAGGAATAACTGGCTTGTTCCATGGCTTCCAATGTATATCCAAAAGCCTTGGGCCAATTCTTGGCTTCGTAAAAGTGATGTGCCAGCAAATCAAAATTGACTTTCAGGTTCTTTGGGTATAAGGTCTCTATGGTTTTTCCCACAACTTGATGAAAACGACGCCGATCCCGGCGAAGTAAGCTGTGATATGCCACTTCCTGCATTAATGGTTGCCTGAATTGATATTGCGGCCTGTCATTAGAAAAATTCTTTTCTAAGATTCCCTGTTTTACCGCTTCTTCCAATAAATCGGACAAGTTTTTTGGGGATTCAGTCAAAGGCTCTAAAAGGTCATATGAGAACTCTTGGCCAATAACAGCGGCCAATTGAATCAAATGTTTCAAATCCGAATGAAGGGCGTCCAGTCTTGCTGCTAAAATTCCCTGAATACTTTCCGGTGTTTTTATGTAGTGGACAGGCACTTCGAGTGTATCTTGAGATCTCTCAGAATCAATCAATCCCTGTCGTTTTAGTGCCTCTCCCATTTCAACCAAAAAAAGAGGATTTCCCCCTGTTTTTGAAACGATTTTTTTACAGATGTTCGGGTCAAAATATTTGCTTTTCAGAATTGAAGTAAAGAGGTCAGTGGCCTGTTTACCAGACAAGGGATTTAGCCGGATAGATTCCATCGTCAGATCGGGAAACCAAATACCGGGTTCGGATCTTCCCATACAAACTATTAAAACCGGTATTCTCTTCGGGGATTGGGTCAAAAACGTTAGATATTCTCGGGTGGACGTATCTGCCCATTGCATATCGTTTATGACCATAATTACGGGTTTGTTTTTAGAGATGGATACGAGCAAATCCCGAATCGTCCTGAACAAGGCCTTCTTTTTCCACTCAATGGTCAAGTGGAAATCTTCAATTTTTTTTTCGACGCCTGAAAACAGATCAAACAAATGATCCAGAGAAACTGACGCTTCAGTTTCTTTGAGCGTGTTTCGTATTTTTGATTGTACTTGATCATCTGAGTCTTGCTCGTGAAGATTGAAATAGAATCGAAACATATGTTTCAAGGGGAACAAAGCCGTTAATTGGCCATAAGGTCTACAACGCCCTTCAAGGAGAAGGGCTTTTTTTTTCACAATGGATTGGTAAAAATGTTTAAAGAGCCTGGTTTTTCCAATGCCTGCCTCTCCGGTAATAGCGGTAATTATCGGGCCATGTTCGATGGATTTTTCAAATGTTTTTGTTAAAAAATCAATTTCCTTTTCTCGATTCACAAAAGGAATGCCGGCCCTTACATCGTTGCTTTCCACATGTTTAAGAGCCCGTTCCCGGACCAGAAGAAATACCTCGACAGGCTCTTTCTTTCCTTTAACGTCACGTTGACCTACATTATCGAAAAGAAAATGGTTCTTTGCATTTTGGAAGACACGTTTTGAAACCAAGATGGTGCCTGGTTCTGCCATTGATTCGAGACGGGCCGCCAGATTGGTGGTATCTCCCACAGCCGTATAGTCCAAACGCAGGTTGTCGCCAATGGCGCCCACGACCACAGGCCCGGTGTGAATGCCGATGCGTAGTTTAAAGGTAACATCATAACGTTTAACAATTTTTCGATGAAATTCTTTCATCCGCTTTTGAACCTGCAAAGCTGCATGGCAAGCCGGCCGGATGTGGTCATCATAGGCAATCGGTGCTCCGAAAAGGGCCATAACTCCGTCACCGGTATACTGGTTGATCGTCCCTCCTGCTTGGTGGATTTCCTGACCCAGAATACCAAAGCAGCCGTCCATAATTTCGTGAACATCTTCAGGATCCAGCTTTTCTGCAATGGTCGTGAAATCAGCTACATCTGCAAACAGTACAGATACCAGTTTTCGTTCACCAATCATGGTGCTTTTATATTTAAATGCTCTTTCCAACAGAAACCGGGGTGTATATTCCAGTGCAGATCTTTTGGCATAAGCGGGAACAACATCTGTGTGGGCGATTTTTCCCTTACATTGTGTGCAAAATTTAGAACCAGCTAAATTTTGATGTCCGCAAGCCGGACAGTCAATCGTCAGGGAACCACCGCATTTACCACAGAAGTTCATACCTTCAGGGTTATCGAATTGACAGATAGGACATTTCATAATGATTGTACCTTTTCAAAGGTCTCTTAAATTTTAATAAAATACAATATTTGTGCCAAGTCTTAAACAAATTTTTTTGATGATAAAAAATCCGGAAATACTATATATAAAAAGTTTCGATGTCAGATAAAATGAAAGGGGAAGATCGATGAATACCCTAACAGAAGATCGGCCCTGAAAGATAACTTTGCAAGGCCGATCAATAAACAAGGGGGTAAGATAACAAGGGAGGTAAGGCCAAGTTAAACCCCGATAAAAATAAAAGCAATTTTTGTACCACGTTTTTAAGATG
>JASFGF010000259.1:0-4750 GCA_050123915.1 Desulfobacterales bacterium
TCATTTCAATACTTCCCTTGACCGACCCCTCAATAAGCAGATCCTCCTCACCGCGAATCGTGCCCTCTATATAAATTTGATTTCCGATAATTGTTCGATCAACCATTGTGACCGGACTGGCGGAGACGTTAGGCTCGACATTTGCTTTTTTTGATTTCTTGAGCATGAGATCCCCCTTTTTTGGGAAAAGAATTTTTTTTATAACCATGTCCCGATGAAATATGTTTTCCTATAAATTTATTTCCGCCCACCACTTCAAAAGCTTTTTGGCCATTTTAGGGTAAAAACTCGTGCAATGATATGTTAATTCCCGTTTCATGTCAATCCCAAACTCAGCGTCTTAAAGACCGACAAACCAATAAAATAGTAATAATTATAAACAAATATACATTACTGGCCTTGTTCTTTAATCCGTTCCCTTTGTGATATGACACGATTTAACCACTCATTGTCGTCTTTAAGATAGATTTCCGCCAGGCGATTGAATTCCATGGCCTGCCCAATATTCTGTTTCATGAGCCAGGCTTCAGCCAAATAATAGTAATTGCGGCCATTATTTGGATTGAGGTTTAAAGCCCTTTCCAGTATTCCGATGGCATTATCAGGCTGATTTTTTTCTAAAAACATCCGCCCCTGTTCGGTGAGCTGTAACGCGGCAAGGGCACGTGGGCTGAGAGCGGGTTTTTCGGTATTTTCCTCGAACTCACCAGCCTCTTTTTGAGACGTTCCCCGGTAGCCCTCCGGCGAGGGCTTCATAACAGTAGGGGCACACCCTGAAAGGATCACTGAGAATCCGAATATGCAAGTAACGACAACCATCTTAAACCTAATTAAAAAAACCTTTAATACCATCGATGATCCTTCCGAATGAATCTCCGTCTCCGTGAATTCGGCAATAATCTGCAGGTACATGATCCGCCAGAAAATATTCTTCTATTGGATGAGGGCATCTGTCTTCTACAGCCAGTTGTCCGCTTTCCGAACAGACAACCCGTTTGACCACTCCCGGCGGCATCCTGAACCACTCCCCCGACACATATTGGGGCAAGGCATTCATGAGACCGGCCCAAATCGGCAATGCCGCTTTTGAGCCTGAAGCGTAAATAGGTGCGCCATCATCGAATCCTACCCATATCAACGCCAGAATGTCCGGCGTATATCCTACAAACCAGGCATCTCTATAATCGTTGGTGGTACCGGTTTTGGCGGCAACCGGAAAAGTGATTCCCAGGTCTTTTAATGAACTTGCGGTGCCATTCTCCACGACACTTTGTAATAATGAACTCATGACAAAGGCTTTTTCAGGTGTTGTCACCTGCTTGATGCTCATGTGTCTCCGCTCCATAACGACATGATTCTCGTTTAAGACCTCTTTTAAAGCCAACGGATAAGACAATACACCATCTGCCGCAAAAGGACAATACGCACGCGCCAGCTCTAACGGTATTACCTCAAAGGATCCCAATGCAAGGGAGGGATATGGTTTTAAAGGGGTCGAAAACCCGAACCTGCTCGCTGTGCCAATGATATGATCAATCCCCACTTGCATGGCCAGATCCACCGTTGCCAAATTTATGGATCTTGCCAAAGCATTTCTCATCCGCACGTGTTCCTCGGTCATCGGCGCATAGTTCTGGGGTATCCATTCCTTCCCGTCAATTTCATAAATTCTGGATTCATTGGAAAGTATGGAGGCCGGGGTGAACTTATCCAATCCACTCAAGTATACGAAAGGCTTGAATGCACTACCAGGTTGACGCCGTGCCTGGGTAATTCGATTGAACTGGCTTGCACTGTAATTACGACCGCCGACCATGGCCAAGACATAACCGGTTTTAGGCTGCATAACAATAACAGCGCCTTGTAATTGTTTTTGAGGATCTGTACGATACAACTCCGGGTTTGATTTTTCCAACGAAGCCAGGCCTTTTGTCAGCGCGTTTTCCGCAGCCATTTGGACCTGGGTGTCCAGGGTTGTATAAATCGACAATCCAAGACTGGATAAATCTTTAGGAGAATACAGCAATGTCAACTGTTCAGACAGGTAGTCCATAAAATAAGGCGCTTTTTTACCGTAAGACCCAAACCCAACTGCCTCCACAGGTAAAGGCAACGCTGTTTTCAGTTCTTCATCTGAAATCCATCCCTGTTCATACATGGCGTTCAGCACCATATTTCTCCGTTTTTGACAACGGTTTTTATCAATATAAGGAGAATAATGATTGGGTCCCCTGATAAGGCCGGCCAGAGTCGCGGATTCAACCAGGGAAAGGTTGCTCACAGGTTTGCCAAAATAGAAAAAAGACGCTTCACCGATGCCGTTTATCGCTTCTGAGCTTTTTTGCCCCAGATAGATTTCATTGAGATAAATCTCGAGTATCTCGTTCTTTTCATACATCACCTCAATGGTAAGAGACATGAAAAGCTCTTTTAATTTTCGAATAATCGTCCTCTTGGGTGTAAGAAAATAATTTTTAGCCAATTGCTGGGTGATGGTTGATCCTCCTTGACGTATGGACGCATGGCGGAGGTTTGTGTAAATCGCCCTCAAAATTCCCTTTGGGTCCAACCCTTTGTGTGTGTAGAACCGATGATCCTCTGCAGCCAAAACAGCATAGATGACATGCTGAGGAACTTGATCGATGGAAACAAGTTGTCGTCGTTCTCGGTGAGGGCCAAAAAACAACATGACCTCTTCCGGCTCAAGCTCCAAAATGGGAAGCGTCTGACCTGTATTCAAATTGGTTATCGATTCTATACTATTTTCATCAAATCTGATCTGCACAGGAATGCCTTCCTTGTATCTCGATGGGACGATAAAATCGTGAAGATAAAGTTGTATAAATGATGCGGACCGATTGAGCTCACCCTTATTCACCGGCTTATGGGCAACTTCCCGGTACCCCAAGCGGCGCAGTTTTTCATTAAAAAGTGTGCGATTTGTTTTTTGTCCAGGGTATAGTATTGTCGTATCTGAATAAACTTTGGAAGGTATACTCCATCGCCGGCCTGAAAATCTTTTATCTATTTGAATGGAAAGATACCCGCAATACAGCAGCATAATGCCGCATATGAGTGCAAGGGTCGGTAGATACCATTTAAAAAGCCGTTTAAAGAATATATTTATGGATCGTTTTTTCTTTGTCATTTGTGTTTAAAGTGATTTTTATCGAAGATGAATTTTGATTGAATATCAAAATTAGAATAATGGAGCAATGGAATATTGGAATGTCGGGATGTTGGAATCTTAAACGTTTCGGATTTTCTATCCCACAATAAGCGCAGTGAAAAGGGACAAATAATCTTTAGTCCTATATCCGAATATGACTATATATTTTTAAAGTCTCAGACCGAAAAATTATTTTTTAGTTCGATCCTGAATCTTACAGGCAATTTACAGTAAAGATGAATGCCTTCGTTGCCGTTTTGTACTAAAACCAATGATAAATCCAAGAATAAGCACACCGGCGCCACTTAAAAACCACTTAATATTTTTGTTCCAAAGCAGTTTTGTCAACTCGTCCTCATATTTTTCAGCTTTTTGAGTCTGCGCCGCGAGTTTAGAAGTTGATTCTTTATATTTTGCTTGTAAATCCAAGAATTGTTTTGACTCTCTTTTGAGGGTTTCGTAAGATTTGCTTAAGCTCTGTTGTTTTGTTTCACTGGTGTTAAGATTCATGCCGAGAGTTTTATTTTCTTCTTTAAGTGCCTTGTTTTCTTCCATGAGTGATGCGGCTTTGGTCTGAAGCGCACTGTGGTTTTTCCTTAATGCTTCCAATTGGATACTTTCAGGGGTTTGATCGGTGATAAACCGGCTGATCACCCAGCCCTCCTTGCCATTAAGTAATCGGACCAGCGTCCACTCATTTTCAGCTTTCAGAACTTCCACCTCTTGTCCGACACTGAGCAAAGCAATTATTTTTCGGTCTGTTGCAGGGCCCGTCCGCATGGTTATTTTCATGCTGTCATTTATATAATGCTTTGTTTCGGCCAGTACTGCTGTGGATAACAACAACAGACATATTCCGACAATACCCAAGGTTTTCACATAAAATTTCATAGATTCAAAGCTCCTGATAATACCTGAATTTTGAATGATAATCTAATTAGAACCTATCTCAAAAAAAATCTAAGTGCCCATGGCTGTGTTACGTAACGGTTCAAAATGCTCACATACTACATGTATGCTCCGCTTTTTCACCGTTTCGCGCCTTGCCCTGAACCCTAATCTTATTTTTGAGATAGGTTCTTTTTATTAACATGAATCATAACCTTTGTGGAAAGTCAACCACCAATTCATGTCAATCAAGACAAATCGCTTCGTTTTCGGTAAGTTACACAAAAGTTCAATTCGTTTGCTTTTTATTCACCTTTGCCTGAATACCTTTTGGCAATTTGAGCAAAGCAAAGATCTTTTCCAAACGAAGTTGAGAAAAGCTTTTCAAATTTTTTCATTCTTAGGCGATACGCTTTTGTTTAAAACTTCTCTGATTTTTATTGATAGACTTCTTATGTTAAAGGGCTTTTGAATAAAACCGTTACATCCCCTTTTCAATATTTCCGTTGCCTGTCCATCAACACTGTAGCCACTTGAAAGAAGAACCTTAACTTCAGGATCGATTGCCTTTATCGTATCATAGACCTCGCTACCTCCAATATCTGGCATAATCATATCTAAAATAATCATATCAATATGATCCTTGTTCTTTTGATATATCTGAATCGCCTCTTTACCGCCTCTGGCTTCAAT
>JASFGF010000260.1:0-4743 GCA_050123915.1 Desulfobacterales bacterium
CGATTTTTACGGCAGAATTTATTTTAAAATTAATTTTACTGATAGTTAGCTATGATAAGGGTTCGAGGGGTCAAGGGTTCAAGGATTCGAGTGAATTGCTGAAAATTTATATATTAGATATTATTAGGTTCCTAAAAGCTCTTTCAACAATGCCTGGAGATTTATAAAGCAACTAAATTAACAGACACTCGACCCCTTGACCCCTGGAATCCTTGAATCCTTTTCGGATTTCCAACTCTTTTAGAGATTATGCTAAGATGCCGATTGGGGTAGGATTTAATTTGGGCCAAGTCAGGTTACAATTTCGGTTCCTGATTCCCCATTAACGGCGCTCTCAATATCTTCAATGGAAGCAATGACGGCTCTTTTGCCTGTTTTTCGAACAAACTGGACAGCGGCTTCGATTTTTGGTCCCATGGAACCGGGAGGGAAATGCCCTTGGGTTAAAAATTGGGTGGCCTGCCGGGCGGTTAAAGATCTGAGGAATTTTTGATTCTCTTTTCCATAGTTCAGTGCGACGCCTTGAACATCCGTGGCGATCAGAAAAAGATCTACGCCCACTTCTTCCGCCAGCCTGGCACTGGCAAGGTCTTTGTCGATAACCGCATCCACGCCGCTGAAACGACGTCCTTTTCGAATGACCGGTATCCCCCCTCCACCGCAGCAGATAACAATAAAATTCATGTCGATGAGCTTTTTGATTTCCCGCTTTTCCACAATAGTGACCGGCAATGGAGACGCCACAACCCGCCGGTATCCTTTGGCGGTTTCTATTGTGGGATAGGGAAGGGTCTGAGCTTTTTCTCTGGTAAAAACAGGGCCGACAGGTTTCGATAAATTTAAAAATGCCGGATCATTTTTATCCACCACTACATAGCTTAACAGACTCACGAAATAATGTTCACTATCGTCTCCAAGATGCATCAGTTCCGTATCCAGGGTCGACTCGATCATGTAGCCGATTTGCCCCTGGGTCTGGGCAACCAGGATTTCCAACGGCAGTTTCGGCACCGCATCGCAGCATTCTTGTTTCAGCATAAGGTTCCCCACCTGGGGACCGTTGCCATGGGTAATGATGGTCCTATATGTTCTGGAAAGATTGGCAATCTGACGGACGGGAGTTTTTAAATTTTCGAACTGTTCATCCACGGTTCCTTTTTGACCTTTTCGAATCAGCGCATTGCCGCCCAGGGCAACCAAAAGGATCTGTTTGTTATTATTCATCATTATGACCCTTATTGAGTTTTTGAAGACATTTCATCAGTACGTCCTCAAGCAATGGATTACCGTGATCTTTGTATTCATATCCGATTCTGACGATGGCTTTGTTAATGGACAGGAGCTTGGATAGATCCACAGGCGTTGCACAAAGAACAAGATCGCAGTCGACATGATTAATGGTTAATTGAAGATCATGAATCTGCTTTTTGCTGTATCCCATGGCCGGAAGCACCGCGCCGATATTCGGATATTGGTGATAGATGTCTTTGATGGTTCCGGCGGCATGTGGCTTTGGATCGACAATCTCGGCGGCGCCATACATTTTAGCGGCAATAACGCCGGCGCCGAAAGACATTCCGCCATGGGTCAGGGTGGGTCCGTCTTCGATCACCAAAACACGCTGTTCTTTAATCTGCCCGGGATCATCCACGAGTATGGCCGATTCTGCCAGAACAATTTCAGCTCCGGGCGCATGGGTTTCAATATTTCGACGCACCGTTTCTATCTGTTGACCAGTGGCGCTGTCCACCTTGTTGATTACCGCGATATCGGCCATGAGCATGTTGGTTTCACCTGGATAGTAAAGGAGTTCATGGCCGGCCCTGTGGGGGTCGAAAACCACAATATGAACGTCAGGATAATAAAAGGGCGTATCATTGTTCCCGCCGTCCCACACAATGACATCCGCTTCTTTTTCCGCTGCCTTAAGAATTTGTCCATAATCGATGCCGGAATAGACGACGATACCCTGGGACACCAGGGGTTCATATTCTTCTCTTTCCTCTATGGTACACTGCTGGTTTTTAATATCTTCATATGAAGCGAAGCGTTGGATAACCTGTTGTGTAAGATCTCCGTAGGGCATGGGATGACGAATCGCCACTACCTTTTTGCCTTTTGTTTTCATGATGTTACAGATATGACGCGTGGTCTGAGATTTTCCGCATCCCGTGCGGACAGCGCAAACTGCCACCACAGATTTTTTTGATCTTAGCATGGTATACGTTGCGCCGATAAGGACAAAATCGGCACCGCCGGCCATAACCATAGACGCCTTGTGCATCACGTCGGTATGAGGTATATCACTGTAGGAAAAAGCAACCAGATCCACCTTGTGTTTGCGAATCAGATCGGTGAGCTGGTTTTCGGAATAGATGGGGACGCCTTCAGGATAAAGTTCTCCCGCAAGCTCCGATGGATAGAGCCGACCGTCTATGTTCGGTATTTGAGCTGCCGTAAATCCGATGACCCTGTAACGGCGATTGTTCTTGAAATAAACATTAAAGTTGTGAAAGTCACGTCCGGCAGCCCCCATGATAATGACGTTTTCGATCATCGGCTTCTCTCCAATCAGATATTTGAGCACTCGGAGAGTTTTTCTCCTAATTGCTTGAATTTAGCGGAATGGATTCTCTTTTTTTAAATTGGATGCTGTTTGAGTGGCTTAGGGATCGTTAGAAAAAAGAGGCGCATGCCGAAATCGTTTCTTTAAAAGAATTATAATGCATAGAATCTATTGATATTTCAAATATAGATCCCTGTTTTTTCTTTACGATCCCTTGCCACGAGTTCATGCGGTTTAAAAAAAGATTATCCATGCAGCGGCTTTTAGAAAACTCTCTAACTCCCTAAGTAGTTATCGCTTTTTTAAAACAGGTTCGATCCTTTCCATGGCCCAGTCGATTTCTTCTTTGGTAATCACCAGCGGCGGAGCAAATCGGATAACGTTTTCATGGGTTTCTTTGCAAAGCAATCCTTTTGTTTTGAGGTCTTCGCAAAAACGCCGGGCACCGCCGGCTTCCGACAGGAGTTCGACGCCGATCAAAAGCCCTTTTCCTCTGATTTCCTTGATGAAAGGGCTTTGTATTGTTTTCAGTTGAGACAAAAAGTATTCTCCCATTTTTCGTGAATTGTCGATCATATTCTCTTCGATGAGAACCTTCAGAGCCGTTCGAGCCACGGCGCATGCCAGAGGATTGCCGCCGAAGGTGCTCCCATGGTCTCCTGGCATAAAGACACCCAGCACCTCCTTGTTCGACAACACCGCTGAAATAGGGTAGAACCCCCCGGAGAGTGCTTTGCCGATCACCGTGACATCGGCTTCGATATCTTCGTGCTCTTCTGCCAAAAGTTTTCCCGTCCGGCCTAAGCCTGTCTGAATTTCGTCCAAAATCAAGATGATGTCGTGTTTTTCACAGCTGGCTTTAACATCTTTAAGATATCCGGACGGCGGGATGATAACCCCGGCTTCACCCTGAATCGGTTCCAAAAGAACCCCCACCGTATGTGGTGTGATGGCCTGTTCTATGGCAGCGGCGTCGCCGAACGGGACGATTTTAAACCCCGGAGGAAACGGTCCGAATCCATCCCGATACTGGTCTTCGGTGCTGAATCCGATAATGGCGATGGTCCGGCCATGAAAATTGTTTTCACAGACGATGATTTCAGCCTTGTCATGGGGAACACCTTTGACTTTATATCCCCATTTTCGAACTGCCTTGATAACGGTTTCAACGGCTTCGGCGCCGCTGTTCATGGGCAATACCTTATGAGATCGGGTCAATTTGCAAAGCTCCTTGTAAAAAGGTCCCAGTTGATCGTTGCGAAACGCCCGTGAGGTCAGTGTCAGTTTTCGGGTCTGCTCGATCATGGTTTGCATGATCTTCGGGTGACAATGTCCCTGATTGACCGCGGAATATGCCGACAGGCAGTCCATATACCTGTTTCCCTCTACGTCCCAGACCCACAAACGCTCTCCGCGGGCTAAAACCACATCCAACGGTTTATAATTGTGGGCACCGAACTCTTCTTCCAATTGTATGTAATGTTGCTGATTCATTATTGTCCTCCAAGTGGTCAGATAACCATATCGCCTTTTCTGAAGACACATGGCGATGGTCTTTTACTGCCGACATCGGGTGGAAACACGACCATGTTGTGCGTTTAGATAATGATTTGGTTGCGAAACCGGAGTACGTTTTTACAAACAAAACTTCCCCGACGGTTCCAATACCGTTGAAGCATATTGAATGTTTTTTAACTCGTCAAGGCCCTATAATTGGTTTTAAAACCTCCGCTCAGGCCCAACTTCTGTGTTGGACCGAGGGATTCAATACTCGAAATATTAAATATATTCCTGTGCTTGAATCTCACGGTCCGTCTTGACTTTGAACCTGATTGAAGGTTTTAAAATCACTTATAGATAAATATTTGACTTTAGACAAATGCTGTTTATGATAATTTGGAATAAGCGGCAATTTTCATCAGCCGTTTTACAAAGTAATACAAGAAAAGGAGGATGACTCCAATGACTGATATACTAAAAAGAGATATTACAGGCGAATGTGAAGGAGAATGTCTAAATCGTTTAAGAGAAGGCGAGGAAGAACGTCAGCATGATATTAGTGCTTACGATGTTGAATCTCCAGAATCCTATCCAGACGCAAAATGGGCGAGATCCAGGAATGAACCGCCCGGTGCTTTAGGCGGCCACGTGTAGAACCGATCATGAGCTCATGCCAT
>JASFGF010000261.1:0-4716 GCA_050123915.1 Desulfobacterales bacterium
CGTCCTCGAAATCGACCTTGGTATACACCGGCCCTTCTTTTAAGCAAAGGATGATCTTGTGACCCAGACGGGCAAGAAGCCGGATGATAACCAGATCAACCATAATCTCTCCGGATTCATCACCCAACCATAGAATTTTTTTCGGGACCAGACCGGGATTTTCAGTGGATTCTTTTCCTTGAATACCCAAAAAATCGAACAGGGCCTGAGCGCCGTCGCCTGTCACCGGGCGCTTTAAAATGCGAAAATAGTCTGATTCGGTAAGCTGGACGGAGTCGTCGTCGATCCAGAGCGATGTTTCCACCGTCAAAGCGAGCAGCCGTTTCAGTTCAATGAAACGGAGAACCTCCCGCGTTTCGGTCAGGGTTCGATGTGTTTTATCGAGTTCTTCGGTTTCCAACTTGTTTAAGGCGTTTCTACAGGCTGTCGAATTTAGGGCAGCAGCAGCCCGAAGGTTTCTCATTCCCTTTTCGCAGAAATAGGGATCTTCGATTTGGGTGCGGTTGAGAAATATCTTGATCAAACGCTTTTCCACCCGTGACGGAATCATAATTTCATCTCGCGTCTCATGTTCGAACTTGATTCGGATCAGGGCATCAAGATAGTCCCTTTCCCATGGATCATCGATCAGTCGATGAATTAGGTTTAACACCCGGTCCAGTACATGGGCATATTTTTTTTGGAGAAAATCGGACTGATTTCGATTCATGATGGCGCTAAACATCTGATCGGAACATGGATAGTATCGCTCTTCATTTTCGGTGTAGACCATGAAACGAACCTGATCAGGAGTTGCCACGTTTTCGGGGTAAGCAAAATAGTCCATGTGATTTTCAATGAAAAAGGCCGTGTACCATGCATCTCTTTGAGGGGTTTCATAGGGTACGTAGGGTTGAGTACCGTCGACCCGGGTGGAAGTCTTTCTGCCTTTGTTTTCTTCGCTCATATTTCAGTCCTTTGAAGATAAAGACCCAGTTTGTTCATATGCAATTCCCGAAATGAGTGTTATTTTAAACGAATACATCCTTTATTGAGAAATGTCAAGAATTCTGTATGGTTATGGATTAGACATAAATTGAGACCGGAAAGCTTCAGGGGTCAAAGAGTCTTACCTGAACGGATTGTTTCAAATAGTGACAGGACCATGAAAAAGTTATAATTATAAATAAATATATATTGCTAATATCGCTAACAGGTCTCATCTAATTGGTCGATTTAGTTAAGTAAAAAATGTCACCATTTGAAACCTTTTGGGCTTGCCGAGTGAACAGGTTTTGTACTCAAATCGGACTCTGGGAAAGAACTTTGATTATGTTTGATTATAAGCAGTTATAGACGATTATCATATGCTTTACTTTATTTTTTCTAAATGCATGATATTAAATAGGCTCAAAAATCAACGATCTCCTATTTGCTCCATTTTTTTCAAAAATACTAAATATTTAACATAATAGCTGTTATCAGCATCGGAGATTTGATCAGATTAAAACCTGTATTACTGTGGTTTTAGCACCGGATATGCTCAGCCTATACAAAGGTACTCCTTGAGATAGATAGGTGCTTAGAGCATAGCTGTATGGCGCTTTATTGAGCCTACGAGTGGATATAAGAGCGAGCTTTAGCCCACGCGGGCCATCTTCAATTGTAATAATAAGGAAGAGTGGAAAGCCAAAGAACCAAAGGTTCAGCAATGTGATAACTGTCAATAGATTAGTTTATGATAACATAATGTTAACTTTAATATATCATGTGATGATTTAAGTGATAAGTTGTTATGATAAACGTTAAAAACAAACGGTGGTATGCGACGGCTTGAGGGTATAGATTTAGGGATATGACAGGCTGGTATGTGATCAGGAAAGCAGGGGCATGGTCATCTAATAAGGTGAGTGATCATATATGAGGATGTGAGTTGATAAAGGATAGGGTATAATGGGGTAAGTTCGATTCTCGTCTATCAATATAGGCTTTTAGATTTTTGTGGTCAAAATTATCATCAGCCCTCTTCAAGCCAACTAAAAGCTTTCTCAATAGAACGAAATGCCGAAACTTTGATAGCTGAGCCTGTCATTTCAGAATATGTTTTAAAGATCTTGCAAATTTCAATCTGTAGTCCATTTGAGCCGACAAAAGCTGTCTTACCGCTGACTCTACCTCCACCATTAGCACGAGATGTGATATATTCGTAGAGATCTCTTATGTGGCTGCGCATTATGGTATTAAAAGAAAAAAGCCTGAAATCCAACAGTAAATGCTCAGTATTGGTATCATCAAAGAAGTTTTTGAGCACACCCATTAGTTCACTAAAGTCATCTTCCCATATCACGGTTATAGAAGTTATCTTTTTGTTTTCATATACTATTTTTTCAATCATGACCAAACCATAATATCCTTTATTTTATATAAGGAAAATCATTTATAACTATGAGGATGCCGAGTCAAGGCATATTTAGAAAAGTATTATCTTAAGGGGAAATATGATTCTCGTCTATCGATAAAGGCTTTCAGGTATTATGATTAAAATAACATTTTGGTTCTGAAGTGTTATTTTTATAGTATTTAAACCTTTATTTTTTTGACTTATCAAACGTTTGTCAGCCAGATCGTCAGCTTATAACTCAGCCGGAGCGATAGGGGAGTGTTAAAAGTTGAAATCTGCTTGACGTGATTATCACAATCTATAATATGTAATTTACATATTTCTATTTTGTATTTTTTACTAAGTTTATTTTAATGTGAACTCACTTTTTCCACTCAGTTTTAACACCAAATTTTAAAACTCCTTCCGCCCAAGCAATAAGTCTTACAATCCAACTTTAAGATACACTCCCCAAACAACGTCTGCATCCTATAATTTATAGCATTTCGTTTTCTCGTTTCGGCCCCCCCTGCCCTACCTGTCAGTGCTTCAATCATCAATTCCATCACCGAATCTTTGATAATCGCCTTCAGATGCCGGAGAAAATAAAAACAATTTTATTGACTAATGATAACATTTAGTTACCTTCAATTATATCATGCAATAACTTAGGTGATGAATGCGCTTATTTTTGCGACCATATGCAACGTTTATTTGAGACGATTTTGAGTTTAAACCAATCAACCCATTTAATCCTTTAAAAGCGTGCCGGGAACAACGCTCTTATCACCGAATTTTTCGTATAAAGAATCTAAAGCAATATTCAATCTCTGACGTTTTTGAGATGAGGGGTCTTGATCAAAAAGAGAAAGTTGGGTCCCAATACCCGAAAAATTGAGTTGAGACAAAGAAATTCCTAAAAGTCTTATCGGTTTCTTCGTTACTTCAGTCTTTTTTAAAAGACGACAGGCAACTGAATATATCTCAAAACCATCATCAATGGATCGAGGCAAAGTTGTTGACCGGGTGATCTGAACAAAATCGAAATATTTGACCTTTAATGTGATGGTTTTTCCTTCTAGATCCTTATACCGCATTCGTCGGGCCACTTTATTAGACAACGCAAGGAGTTCTTTTTGAGCCTCATTCAAGGATATGATGTCTTGTGAAAAAGTCTGTTCATGACCGATAGACTTCACATCATGGTCCGGTATCACATCTCGTTCATCTATCCCCATGGCCAACTGATGTATTCTAACACCATGTTTTCCAATCTTTTTATCCAAGACCTTGACCGGCGTTTGTCTCAATTCCCTAAACGTGTGAATATTGAGTCGACTCAAGGACAGCTGTGTCACTTTTCCAACTCCCCACATTTTCTTTATCGGGAGCGGATCTAAGAAATCTCTGACACCATCCGGATGTACAACAGTTAAACCGTCGGGTTTATCAATGTCAGAGGCAATCTTTGCCACGAATTTTGACGGCGCCACACCGGCTGAAACTGTCAATCCTGTCTCTGTTAAAACGATCTGCTTAATCTTTTTCGCGATATCTTCGGGCTGACCAAAAAGACGGATTGAACCGGTTACATCGAGAAATGCTTCATCAATGGATAACGGCTCAACCAATGGTGTGAAACGATAAAATATTTTAAACACTTGTTGAGAGATTTCTTGATATCTTGACATTCTAACAGGTAAAAAAATCCCATCAGGACAAAGGCGTTTTGCTTTCGCAACAGGTTGGGCAGAATGAACGCCAAATCTTCGAGCTTCATATGACGCAGATGACACCACACCTCTTTCCTTGCTGCCTCCCACGATTACCGGCTTTCCCTTTAAAGCAGGATTGTCCAGTATCTCAACCGAGGGATAAAAAGCATCCATATCAAAATGAATGATGTGTTTAGACTGAATTTGCTTATCCATGAATCCATCTCATGATCAATTCTACAAGAAACTCTATCTGGTGATCTGAAAGCACCTTTCCTTTTTTTATCCCATACCATTTCTGAATACAACCCCGGCAACACGTTGCTGTTGCATGTTGTGCAATAAAAACAGGGTGGCCTTTCATCGGCGTTTGCTTCCCATCATTTTTCGGATACTGTGGAGCGATTCGTGCGGAGATAAAATCGACTGCGTGCTGCCTGATGGTATCGATGCCTTTATCTCGAATATATTGTCGGTCATTTTCGGTCAGTTTGAATTTGGATCTGAATTTGGATTTTTTTAAGGATTCAAGAGTTTGGGAAATTGGGTTGTTTGGCAACATTTACGCTATCAATCAACACCTGAACTACTCAGGTTTTAAAAATTTTTTGACCAAAACAAATAAAACATAAATAATCAAGG
>JASFGF010000262.1:0-4690 GCA_050123915.1 Desulfobacterales bacterium
CGGAGGTTTAGATCCTTGGGATAGATCCCTGATCACGGTATTTTTAAGTTGGTGATAACAAAAGGTAAGGTAGTTGTTCAATGCCTTGGCGGTCTGTCGGCTTTTTTCTGGCTCCGGATTTTCAGACAATGGAACAATTTTGCTGACCGGCTTTCCGAGAATTATCGGATCCGAGTCGGATATGTACGGGGAAACAGGGCCGTTTAAAACCAGTATGGCATCGTTGCGGCGGGTTTGCTGAAGCCGGATGCTGACACCTTCGGATTCATAACTGCTGATAACAGAATACAGACGGCTGATGTCTTCAAATGTTCCTTTGATGTTATCCCTGCCCAATGTCAGTACAGGTCGGTTGTTTTCCCATATGACACCGGAAATGTGTGCTAAAATTAGCACGTCATTGTTATGAAAAGAGACGCCTTCACCCACGGCTTCAAATAGTCCCCGGCCGGGAAAATTTTCCAAATCGTAGCCAAAAAGGAGAAAGTGAGCTGTCTCACTGGGAAAGCAAAGTCCAGGGCTTGAGGGGTGAAACAAACCATTTCCCCCCAATTCGGCCAGGCGGTCAAGGTTAGGGGTGTCTGCCGCTTCAAGGGGCGTTCGATAATTCAAGACGTTGTAAGATCGATCGCCCAACCCATCCAAAAGCACTAGGATAACCTTCATTCAACACCTTTATTGGTTTGAAAATGCTATGTAATTCAGGGGTCGGGTATTTTTATAAATAGCCGCTCGCTGCATGGATAATCTTTTTTTAAACCGCATGAACTCGTGGCAAGGGATCGTAAAAAAGAACAGGAAACTATCTTTGAAAGATCAGTAGCTTCATATCACCATCTAAAATTTCTTATAAAGATACGATTTCGGCATGCGCCTGTTCTTTTTAACGATTCCTAAGCCACTCAAACAGCATCCGATTTAAAAAAAGATCATCCATTCCGCTATATTCAAGGATTTAGAAGAAAAACACCCCGAGGGCTCATTTAATTCAGGGGTCGGAAAATTTTTCCCGGAAATACTTTTTCAATATAGCTGTCTATGATCTGTTTTGTCCACAACAACTTTTGGGCGTCTTTTATTTCGATGACCCACCAGAGACAGCCGATTTGGCACAATATATCCAGACGTTCTCTGATGTCTTCGATTCCATCCGGCGGCACATGTCCCAACCCGGGAATTTCGGTGTGATAGATATGTGCATTGTAAACCCAATCCGGATGGGGGGAGACAAAATCTTCAGGGGAAAAGTATTGGTTGCTGACAGATTCGCAGGCCTGTGCATGGCCGATGTCAAAGGTCATTCCGGCACCGGTTCGACGAATCAATTTTTCAAAAAGATTGGGTTTGCTGGTCCATCCCCAGGCCAGGTTTTCCAGACAGACCCTTACACCGCGATCAGCGCCGTACTGAACCAGGTCTCGTAAATTGGTGATGGTTCTTTCCCATGACAGTATGCGTGTCGTATTATGGCCGAGTCCCACATGTAAGGTCAAGAATTTGCCGTTGGTTTTGGAGACCAGTCGTATAACTCGCTGAAAAAGGTTAAGGGCGGATAATACTTTAGAAGAATCCTCGTGGCCGAGATCGACTTTCATAAATGGGCAGTGGTAGCGAACCTCAAGAGGATTCAAGGTGAATAGACGGTCGACCCACCGGGTTTCTTCCAAAGGACTTGACGGAAGTTTTTCCATATTAAACGACCAGTCTACGCCTGAAAAATCATTATCAAGAGCAAATTCTTTGAGCTGTTTTATATCATCGAAAAGATTGCACAGCGCAACTTTTGGTTTCATTGAGCACTCCCAACGGTTTTTTACTTTAGTATGATATTTTATGTTGATGAAAAACTGGGCATGTCACTATTTGAAACGCTTTATTCAGGTATTAAATTGATTGATGCATAATTACATCATTGCCTGAAATTGCCAGAAGCAGTCCCCGGCGATTGGTGGCCTTTGCCACCCGCAACCACTTTTCTTTGGTCAAGCCGCGTGCCAGTGTGGTGAGCAGAAAAGCACCTTTTAGTTTCTTGCTTCCTTTCATAAACATAAACTGGCGATGGTTGGTGAAAGCAAATAAAAGATGCCCGTTGGACAGTAAGAAATTGTAGTCACCCGGATACTGATCAATCATTTGCGAAATACTGTCTGCCAGGGTATTGAAAAGCTTCTCAGGC
Source organism: Desulfobacterales bacterium (assembly GCA_050123915.1). Classification (GTDB taxonomy): domain Bacteria; phylum Desulfobacterota; class Desulfobacteria; order Desulfobacterales; family UBA11574; genus UBA11574. Next base: position 2,177 of record JASFGF010000262.1, read on the forward strand.
TTTTCATCATGCCTGTGGTGGTCTTCCATGCGGTCCCGGAGGTATTCAAATGCTCTGGCCGAGTCGCTTATGGCATCTTTAATGGTAATACCCTTGCTTCTGTAAGATTCTATGGCCGGTGCCTTGCCGTTATGTGCAAAAAGCCACTCATGCCCACCGAATGTTAGAACAAAGGGATGGGCATGGCACTCGTCTACGAGCCCGCTGGTCCGAAAACGGAGATGGCAAATGATAATTCTGCTCTTTACGACACGGGCCAGCCTCTGAAAACTGTCGTGCAATTCATCTGAGTGGAAAATTTTTTCAGCCGACTTTTCAACCAGGGCACGTTGTTTACGAAAAAAACCAATACCCCAGCCATCCATATTCTTTTTGGCTCGAACTGCAAAAATTGGAAGGAATTCCGGAGCCGAATAATCTTTTTTGGCAGACAAAGCAAAGAGGTCACACATTTTTTAACGGAACAACAAGTTTTAAAGAGATCTTCTTTTTATTTAAATTTGAATTCTCCGTCTGGATTTCTCATACATCACCGGCATACAACACATCCGGACCGGCAATCACCAAAAGCTCACCAAGAGTTTGAGGATCCGGTGTTATGGGGTGCCAATCGATGCGACTCAGCCCTTCTCCAATGGAGGTTACCATCAAAATATCTCCCATACTTTCTGATTCCTTGAGAACCATCAGCTGTCGAGAGTTACAAAAAGCAAAGAGAAACGATTCATTGGCCAAGAAAAAGGCATAATTCCCGGGATAGTCATCTAAGAGCTTTTGTATAGCGATGCGCAGGGCGATGTAGACACTGATGTACGGATTCTTTTGGTGCAGCAATACCAATTGATCTCTTAAATATTCGAAAATTCTGGCCGTATAGACATCGGCTTCCAGTCGTGGCGCCCCGTCAGTTTGATATTTATCAATATTTTCAACTACGCCTATATGGGCAAACAACCATTCATGATCCAGAAAGGCAAGCTTGAAGGGATGGAGTTGAGCACTGTGATGACCGCCACTTTTGGGACAATTCACATGCACAATGATGATCCGGCTGTCGATGACCCGGGCAAGTCTCTGAAAGCTTTCGTGAACCTGTTGATCGCTGAAAACCTGCTCCGGGGACTTTTCCACCAAAGCCTGATCCTCGCGAAAAAAACCGATACCCCATCCGTTCATGTTTTCGCTGCCCTTCTCCGCGAAGATGGGCAGGTAGTTTTTGGGTGTATAATTGTAGCCTGCCGAGATAGCCAATATGTCACACATGATGTCACCAAATATGTTAATTGAACAATTTTATATGTGCTACTGACTGATTTAGGCCAGTGGGTGCCTGCTTGATACGCTCCTGATAGCCGAGCTCTTTGTAAATCTGATAGATGGTTGCCAGCCATTTGTTCGCTTCAGGATAGTAATAGATATCCGGAGCGTGACCCTGGCTCAGTTCTATGATAAACTGGGTGAAAATGATCCATTGGATGGCCTCATCTGCTTTTTCCAGCAGAGCTGAGTGATAGCGAAATTCAATGGTGGAGCGATACCAGTAGGAGTGCAGATTCAGACCGTGGTAGCGCGTCTTGTCGTAGCGTGAATTCACACCACTCTTTGCATCGTACCGGTTTTGAAGGGAATACCAGAGGTCTTTGATTTGGCAATCGTGGCCATCATGATCGCCTTCACAGACATCCAGGAAGGCTTTCACGTCAAGTTCCATGGGCCGGCAGGTTTCAGCATTCCGGCGATCTCCCGGGATCAGCAGGTAAAAGAGATCTTCATAGTGGTGAACGATTCGTACAAGCTGCTGGAGTTCTTTACAGTTGTAAGTTACCGGGTCAACACCGTGATGGACATGCATTCCGCAACTTGCATCGATATCAATTCCTTCAATGGCATTTAGAAATCGGAAAGCGTTGAAGACTTGCACCAGTCCTTCCATGCCGCTTAAGATCGGGCTGATCAGTTCAGCACCACATCTCGTGTGTCCTTTGCCTCTGACGGATGTGTCTTGCTCAAAGTGCCATGTGTCCCGGCCGGCGCCAAGTACCAGGTTATAATCCTTGTAAATATCTGAAATGTGGCGTCCGTCTTTTGCGCGGGATGAAATGCAGTAGGGCTTGATGATACTATTGTCCAATGGTGTTATCACATAGTTCAGGCCGAAAAATTCGATCTCCACACCAAAGGTACGATCGGTAAAGTTTTGCAACATGGGGTACTTCTTCTTGAGCCTTGAAACAAGGCTGTCAAACTCATTCATCAACGTTCCTTAATGCTAAGTTTTTTGTGTTTATGGCAAAACAACTCCAAATTGGTATCATTGTTTTATTACAAATGATTGACGACTCAGCTGCGACGCCTGAATCGCCGATTTGCTTCCGAAGCCTATGCTGAAAGAGTCTTATAAAATCGTAACACGATTTTATTTTACAATCATTCGGACATCTGCCACTTGAATTCCATCCGGATAGGCGAAAACTGGATTAAGATCGATTTCAACTATTTCAGGATCGTCTTCGG
>JASFGF010000263.1:0-4683 GCA_050123915.1 Desulfobacterales bacterium
AGCGTTAAACTTCTCAGATCCTTACCTTGAATTGACGGTTGCTTTGATTGTCAGGGATCACCGACGTAATGAATTTCTCAACTTGGAGTCGATCCGTAAGATTGAAGGACTTACCGTAGCCATTATCAAAGACAAGTCTTATGTACAGAGAATCGAGGAACTTCTTCCAGGGGTTGAAGTGATTGAGCTTGAATCGAATAGAGAATTCTTCGAGCGAAACGTGGGGAACTGGGATGCCCTGATCACCAATGCCGAGGCAGGTTCCGCATGGACGCTGATGTATCCCCAATATACGGTCGTGATTCCAAAACCAAACGTTGCGACATTTCCACTGGGATATGCAGTGGCCAAAGGCAACCAGGATCTACTTAATTTTCTCAACAACTGGATCCAGATCAAGAAAAACGGCACACAAATGAAAGCAGCTTATAATTTCTGGATACTTGGTCGAGGCGCCGTTCCCAAGCAACCCCGGTGGTCGGTTATTCGAAACGTACTTAAATGGGTGAAATAATTTTGTTGAGGAATGTAACATTAATAAAGAAACTTTTTGTGTGGTGTCTCTATGTTTTCTTGATTTTGGGACTGCCGTTTCTATGCTTTGCCCAGGAGCTGGAGCCCCGGTGATGGAGTCATCTTCCCACAGGAAAGAACTTTGTTGGCGGAAGTTATGTTTACACCAAGGCGGACATATTCTTTGATCCAGTTCTTCGGATCGAGGACGCTGAAATGGAAATGCATACCTGGGCATTTAAATATATACGCACCTTTGAGATGCTTCAAAAATCCGCTCGAATTGATTTTACTCAAGCCTATCAAGAAGGGCGTTGGAGCGGATTGCTCAATGGCGCTCCAGCGTCCATCACGCGAAGTGGTTTGTCAGACTCGGTTCTTCGATTCGCAATAAATCTTTATGGCGCAACGCCTTTAGAGGGCAAGGAATTTGCGGCTTATCGAGCCAAGGTCGATGTTGAGACCATCTTCGGGGCGGCGTTGTTGGTGCATCTGCCAACCGGTGATTACATGAATGATAAACTCATCAATCTTAGTACGAACCGATTCACCTTTCGGCCTCAATTTGGAGTGGTGCATAACCGGGGAAAGTGGTCAATGGAATTAACAAGTGCAGTTTGGCTGTACACGGACAACAATGATTTTTTCAATGGAAACAAACTTGAACAGGATCCGTATTACACCATCCAAACTCACCTCGTTTATACCTTTCGTCCCGGGCTCTGGGCATCAGCGGGTGCCGGCTATGGCTATGGCAGGAAATCCACCTTGAGTGGCGTAGACAAAAACGACCGTAGAGAGAACTTGGGATGGGTGTTAAGTTTTGGCTTTCCGATTACTCGGCAGTTGGGTGTCAAATTCGCTTATCGGGCGATTCGCGCCCAAGAATCAATTGGTCAAGATAGTAACGATATCGGTGCGGCCTTCTCTATTTTTTGGTGATACCGCCGAGATACTTTGGAAAAGAAAGATTCTATATAGCGCTGGCGTGGTCACCGATTATTTCCCGGATCTGGATGACGGGTCTTGGCTGTCGGATGTTGCCATCTGGAGGATAGCATGGCGACTTTCCGAATCCAGGAAATCCGACCCGCCTGAAATATGAAGCTGTTACTATGAGGTGCGTAAAATGATAAAGCTAAGGAAAAAAGAAAAACTGGATGCCAAAGAAAAGTTAAAAATATTTGGGCCGGCGATAGTGATTGCATTTGTCGGGTTTTTGGTGACATATCAGTTTGTTGCTCCCGCTCCTCCCCGGAATATTATCATTGGAACCGGTTCCCCGAAAGGTGCTTATTTTGCCTTTGGTAAAAAATATAGTGAACTTTTTGCCAAAGAGGGCATTTCACTCGAAGTAAAAAAAACCGCCGGTTCAGCAGAAAATCTCAAGCTTCTTGAAGCGGGCTCGGACGGCGTGGATATCGCTTTTATTCAGGGCGGTATGGGCGCATTGGCCAAAACCGAAAAACTCGTTTCACTGGGCAGCCTCTATTTTGAACCTTTGTGGATCTTTCATCAAAACGACCTCACATTACATCGACTTTCCGATCTAAAGGGGTTGCGCGTGGCTGTCGGTGAGGAAGGAAGCGGCACAAAGATTTTAACGCTGCAACTGCTTGGATTGAACGGAATCACTTCGAAAAACACTCGGCTTCTTTCATACGATTCTGTAAAGGCTATTGAAAGGCTTTTAAAGGGAGAGATAGATGTCGCCTTTTTTGTGACAACGCACCGTTCGTCGTACCTTCGCCCACTTCGAAAATCAAAATCAATAACACTCATGGGGCTCCAACGGGCCGAGGCGTATGCACTCCGTTACCATTACTTGCATGTGCTGAAATTACCTGAAGGTGTGATCGATTTTCAAGACAATATCCCTTCTCGTGATCTCACCCTGGTGGCTCCGTCAACCCAACTTGTGGCAAGATCGGATTTGCACCCGGCCTTGATCGAGCTGTTTCTTCAGACGGCCAAGAAAGTCCATGAGTCCGGCGGTGGATACGAGAGACAGGGAGAATTTCCCGCGCCGAAATATCTTGATTTTGAGTTGAGTCCAGAAGCAAAACGATTTTATCAATCCGGTTCTCCTTTTCTTCAGCGTTATCTTCCTTTTTGGGTGGCAAATTTTCTCAACCGCATGAAAATCATGCTGCTGCCGCTAGTCGCGTTGTTGTATCCTCTTGTTAAACTCATGCCGCCCATTTATCGGTGGCGAATGCGATCAAGGATATACCGCTGGTATTCGGAATTGGAGACTGTGGATACTGAAATGAACAAGGAGAATTTGACCGCAAATCTTGATGAACATTTGTTAATGCTCGATAACCTGGAAGAGAACGTCTCAAATATTTCGGTGCCGTCCGCATACTCTGAAGAATTATACTCTCTGCGGTTGCACATCGACATGTTGCGAAACAAGCTCTATAAAGCTCGCGAGAAAGAGAAACGAATTAAATAAATCAACTTCTTGTTTAATAGATAGCGACCGCCAGTAAAGAAAAACGAAGGCTTTAGATTGATTTTTGCGTCGGCTTGAAGCCGAGAGGTTTCAAGAGTATGGCTGACAGGAGCCATATGAATCGAGAGGTTCACGTACGGATCTGTGAGGGCCTGGGGATGATATTTCCCCGGGCTACTCGACTAACGTCAAAGTATCAGCTGCTTGATTTTTCTGTGATAACATAATACCGTATCACTAATAGGTATCTTCAAAATATTTGCCAAATCAATCCTTGGAGGCTTTTAAGAAATCAGATGAAAGGAGAAAACGAAACTAAATCCCGACTGAGTCTTTCGACCACGATCCTAATTGGACTGGATTTAGGAATAGCCTGCGGAATTTTTTTTGGTGAATACTGCGGCTTTCTAAGTATCATTGGCAATGCTTTATAAATGTTTTGTTTTTTGGTCTTAAAGAATAGAGAGATGACCCGTCAGTATAAAAGAGAAAATTTGATGTTTAACCTAAGGCAAAAATTGTGGTCATCACTTTTGATCATTAGCATATTTACAGCATACGGGTGCGCCACATTTAAACCCGGCCCCATAGACGAGACAATCTTTCGGAATCGGGGCCAGAGCAAAACCGACGGCGTGGTTAAGGTCACGGCAACCATACTCAGCCGTGAAGAAACCCGAGAGATCTTTGGTCTTGATCTTTACAAGGAGAGCATCCAGCCGATATGGTTGGAAATTAAGAACAACGATGACAAGCGCGTCTGGGTCCCGCCTTTCGGTGTCGATCCCGATTACTTCGCCCCCTTCGAAGTGGCCTACATGCACCATTTCTTCTTTTCAAAACGAACCAACGCAAAGATGGACCGGTACTTTCATGAGAAGACCATGGATAGCTACGTTCCACCCGGTAATATCAGATCGGGTTTTATATTTACCAACCTGGATTTGGGGACCAAGGGCTTTAACGTTGATCTGGTGGGGGAAAATCACGAAATCAGGACGTTTACGTTCTTTATCCCTGTTCCGGGGTTCAAGGTGAGTCACCAGGACGTGGATTGGCATAAACTGTATTCAAAGGACGAAATTGTTTCGTACGATGATATGGAAAGTTTTCGAACGGCGCTGGAAGAACTGCCATGTTGTTCGACGAATCAGCAGTCAAACAAAGAAGGCAATCCGCTCAATCTGGTCATTATCGGAAGCGGAAAGGCATTGCACCAGGCCCTGATTAGAAGCGGTTGGGACGAGACAGAGTCCCTGAATAAAGATTCCGTTTCTATGACAGCAACAACCGCGGCCTTCATGAAAAAGGACCGGTACGCGTCCATGAAACCATTTTATCTCTACGGCCGGCCCCAGGATGCGGCTTTTAGAAAAATCCGACAAATGGCAGATGAGCGGATCCACCTGCGGCTGTGGCTTTCACCCATGCGCTTTTCAGGTGAACCTGTATGGGTGGGCCAGATCAGCCGTGAAATAAAAGTACGATTTTTACCGGATACCTATCAGATCGAGCCGTTGGTGGATGAAGCGAGGACCTATATGCTTCAGGATATCTGGTACGTCCAGGGACTGATGAAGTTCGCACATGTGAAAGGGGTCGGCGCCGCATCCATATATGAACCGCGCAAGACCTTCAATAACGATTCCTACTTTACGGACGGTTACCGGCTTGTTCTCTGGCTGTCAAGCAGACCCGTTTCTTTTTCAGAT
>JASFGF010000264.1:0-4668 GCA_050123915.1 Desulfobacterales bacterium
TGACGAAAAATTGGGGCATGGCCTGTTAGCACCGGATCAGTTCGTGCAGATTTTGTACAAGGATTTGTCTATGAATCATAAATAAGAGAACTGGGGTCGCCTCTCATTTAATGATCCAATATCATTCGTATGGCATGCTATTCACCCATTATGGTATCTGTGCCGGCCGCTTTAAAGAACTGGCAAGATAATCGAAGGTTTTGAAAAGCCTAATTTGTTAGGCCTTGTCTCATATACCTGTACTCGATACAAAATAAAAAGGATGCAAAAAATGGAAATCTTTGCCACCCCTTCGACCCAAATCACTCAAGAGACGCTTAATCAATACAAAAGAGCATCTCTGCTCGCTCAGATCACTGTATTCTATAACCTAATTGAAGGGGTAGTGTCGGTATTTTTTGGTGTGGCGGATGAAACGCTTTCGTTATTGGGTTTTGGAATCGATTCCTTTGTTGAGGTCTTGTCCGGTATTGGTATTTGGAATATGGTTCGACAAATGCAACATAACCCAGACGCCAACCCAGGTTCATTCGAAAGAAAGGCGCTTCAAATCACAGGCACTTCGTTTTATATATTGGGGGGCGGCTTATTCGTCACTGCCGGGATCAATCTATACCAAGGACATCGACCTGAAACCACTTTTTGGGGAATTGTAATTGCAGTGATATCCATCTTTACGATGTGGGCATTGATCTACTTTAAGGTTAAAGTGGGTAGACAACTGAATTCCGATGCAATTTTGGAAGATGCCAATTGTACGAAAGCCTGTCTCTATCTCTCCTTCACCCTGCTTTTAGCCAGTGTGGGATTTGAATTGACAGGTATAGGAGGAATCGATTCTATAGGGGCTGTCCTTATCGCCATCTTTTCATTCCGGGAGGGACGAGAATCTTTTAAAAAATCTCGTGGCGAATCCTGCGATTGCGATCGTTCTGAAAGCTCATAAGCGACAACTTTTTGCTATTTGAGCTTCGCCAAATAAAATAATTCACGAATCATCGACTGACCAAACTGATAGGCACGCTTTTAACATTGCACTGGCCATAGTTGGCCTCGGAGAGACCGTGATGATACCCAAAATTCCGGGGAGTATAATGGTTACTGTCGATGTGGTTCTTTTAGCAAGGAGCGAGACTTATGCATAAGTTCCGGTAAAGTAACGGATAAAAAAACCCCGACGTTATTTAAAATGGTTTTTCTAATAATAGATATTTATATTCTTTCATAATAAGAATTCACGAAGCGTTGTACCGGCTTAAGCCGCCATGAAAAATTCCATTAATATTTCATGAAATACTCTGGTTATGTGCCGTCTTCAAATTTACATTTCCATAATAGTTCTTCCGGTGTAATGGTGTAAAGGGCGTCCAGCATCGCAATCATGAAACTTCCAGGCGCAGACGCATTTTTTGCCGCAACTTCTCCAGTCAGCCCGAAAAAGGCCAGTGCCGTAGCTGTTGCACTGACAGGATCTTCGTCGACCGATAGGAACGCGCCAATGGTCACCGTAGCCGTGCAACCGGTTCCGGTGATATATCCCATAAGGGGATGACCGTTTGAGACCCGTATCACCTGTTTTCCATCTGTAATTAAGTCTGTGGGACCCGTAACTGCGATGACGGATTCGAGTTCGTTGCCGAGAAATTTTGCGGATTCCGCAACAGCCTCAACCAAATGAATCGAATCCACCCCCTTGGTTTTTGAATCGTTCTGTCGGAGGGATAAAATCTCTGAGGCATTCCCGCGAATGACGCTGACGCGGGTTTCTTGGATGATTCTTTTTGCAGCGCTTGTCCTGAATGATGTTGCGCCGGACCCGACAGGGTCGAGTATGATCGGTGTTTTTGATTCCGATGCCTTTCTCCCGGCTTTTATCATCGATTCGACCCAGTCATCGGTCAGCGTGCCGATATTGAGAACCAGAGCCCCGGCAAAGGATACCATTTCTTCCACCTCATTTGAAGCATGAGCCATCACCGGTGATGCTCCCATTGCTAATAAGGCATTTGCGGTGTAGTTCATTACCACGTAATTGGTGATATTATGAATCAACGGTTTTGTTTTTCTTATTGCTGCCAGATTCCGAGCAGCTTTTTCTGATAAACTTTTCATGTCATGTCTCGCTAATCATCTCAAATGTGGATAGACATTCGTTGCCATGAAGGTCTCGGTCTTCAAGACGCCGGCGGCAGTCTTCCCGGTCAAAAAGACGACAGGATATTGGTTTGATATTATGGATGGCACAAAAAAATCGGGGTTCACCAAAGTACTGAAACAGAAATGGACAGAGTTGCTGATTGTCTAATGTTTCACCGGAAAGAAAGCCAAACCAGTGATCCGGATAAACAATACTTTCTGGTGGATCCGGCGGAACGCCTCCAATCTGACAGCATACGCCGCAAAGACGACACCACTGGCCCGAAGGAAGACGGTGACGGGTACCATCCATCGGGATGCAAGTAATGGTGTTTTGATCAAACAGGGTTTGAATGTCGTGTCGAATTTTTAGAAAAGCTCGAGCCCACTCCACGAGTTCTTGGCCCAGGATCGGTTCCAGATCCCATCGATGCTTGTTGATAACAAACCGCATGCCGACGACATCGGCAAATATTGTCTGTTCCAGCATGCCTAAGGGAAAATAGGGGTCCGGTAATGCCCGTAACAAAATGGAAACATCTTTTTTGCGATGAAAACGATCCAATAACCGCTTAAAAAACCGAGTTGCGGTATGCTGTTGTTCGGTATCCGGTCTGCCCAACAGATTTTGCTGTACCCCGGCATACTGTTTAAACAATTCCGTGATATGATGCTCCTGACAGTTCATGGGATGATGCTTTTTGTACCTTTAGGGGTCATAAACAAAAAAATAGGGAAAAACCGATGACGAGTATGCATTTTTACGTTGATAATGGAGGAATTCCCTCGGATACTCTTCTAAGAATGTCCCAAAATGCGCCACGGTGTCCTGATTTAATTGCTTTGGTGAGCTCCGGATTGTCATTGTAATTGTAATCCGGATTTGCCTCGGTTCGTCGGCCGAGAAGAAATCTCGGATCATCACCCACAATACCATGTAGCCAATCTTCCACATCATCACCCAAGCTTATATCACAGTAATAAATGGGACGAAGAAATGAATCATTGTTTTCCAAAGCTCCGAAAAGGCTTGGATTTTTAGATAACGACCCTTTTGACGATTCTAAAATTTGTCGACCCAGCGGCGTCATTGGGTAGAGTCTTACACCAAGACTGATACCCACACGATCCGGTTTTATTTTTTTCATCAGATGAATCGTTGTTTTAATGGAATTTCTTGTTTCACCAGGAGACCCAAGGATTAAGTCAAACATACAAGTGATATTATGTTTGAGGCAAATTTCTCGAATTCGAGTCAAATCATCCGAATTAAAATTATGGCCGAGTCGACGCAGCATAACATTATCACCATGGTCTGCACCAAAATCGATCCCAACACATCCGGCCTTACGCATTACATGCGCCATCTCTTCTGTAAAAACCTCTGGAGAACAATAGGCATACCATTTAATTTTACTTCCCAATCCTGAACCGATAATGGCTTTGGATATTTGAATCGCATGCGAATGAGGCAAATTAAACTCGCAGTCACACGTATGAAATACGTTGCATCCACGGTGATAAAGATCAGTTAATTCCGCCACCACATTTTGTGGCGAACGCAGCCTTACCGTTTTACCTTTGATAAATGGTTCTGGACAATAAGTGCACTGCATGGAACAGCCGCGTTTGGACTCGAATCCAACCTGACCACCGTTTTTGAAATAATATTGATTGTCAACCAAAGATCTGGACGCCAAATCTATTTTTTCTAGAGCAACCGGTACAATGGCATTGTGTTTAAAACTGCCGTTATCCTTCCAAACCAAACCCGGCACCGTATCCAATTCAATATTGTCTCTAAAAGCTGTTGCCAGTTTAATGAGGCTATCTTCTCCATCTCCACAAATGCCATAGGACGCATCGCAAAATTTCAGAACCTCAGGGGGAAAAATGGAAAAACCGACGCCGCCAAGACAAATCGGTGCGTCGGTTGAACGTTGAACTGTCTCAAGAACCGGTATGGCTCGAAGCAGAGAAAAATCCTGACTCGCGAAATAGGAATCATCTATGTTTCGGAGGGTAACACCGACGAGAACCGGCTTTTCTGTCAAAACATCAGCCAGCTGTTTCTGCCAATCCGGTTCAATGGCACAGTCCACCAAATCGACATCTATCCCGGCATGACGGCATGCAGCACCAAGATAATCCAGCGATACCGGAGTCACCGGTGGTTTCATGGGATTCGGGTTAATTAGAACGATTCGCATCTGTCCATTCATTATAAAATTTGGTTTCTCTTTGAAAAGTGATGTTGTGCATCGAAAACGGAAAATCTCGTGGATCTATTCTTATCAGACATATATTTTTATCCCAAAAGAACGATATCGAGAACGCAGTGTATACTCAAAGGGTTGTTGGGTGTCAATAACCATACTTGCCTTGTCGCTAAGACCGCACGCCTTCCTTTACAAAAAATTTAAACTCGAAAATTTGAGAATTTAAACCAGGCAGTCGATACCCCACGCTGCAGAAGAATTGCATTCAATACAATTCAGAATTTTACCGGACAAGTATCGCATACTTAAAGAC
>JASFGF010000265.1:0-4657 GCA_050123915.1 Desulfobacterales bacterium
ACTGCCTGAGTATCTTCCCACAGAGGGATCCCCTGAAGTCAGGGAGGAATGATTTTAAAAAAAGTCTCGATAGAGCTTTTAAGGAGAAAATAAGATGAATCGTTTTATGATGATACCGTTTATATCCATACTCATGGCCGTCATTGGAGGACTGGATTTTTATGTCGGTGATACACTTGCCGGATTACAACAGCCGGGCCTTGCAGTAAAGGAGGTTTATGCGGCAGAAAAAGGTTATAAGGCTGGAATGATCGATCCCAAAACCGGCAAAAAAATCAAATACTGGGCGGCACCCATGGACCCGACTTACATCCGGAAGGAACCGGGAAAATCTCCCATGGGCATGGACCTGGTGCCTGTTTATGAGGAGGAAGGGGAGGAGAAGGTCCCATCCTCCATTATCCGTATCGATCCCGTGACCGTTCAGAATATGGGTGTGCGTTTGGCTCGAGTGAAACGCAAACCACTTGTCCGTAACATTCGAGCGTATGCTACGGTTGCCTATGACGAGAGGTACATGAAGGTGGTCTCCGCATGGGTCGGTGGTCGGATTGACAAACTCTATGTGGATTTCACCGGGGTAGAGGTCAGAAAAGGGGATCCTTTGGCTGAATTGTACAGCCCCGCACTGATTACCACTCAGCAAGAACTCATCCTTGCCCTTGAAACCAGAGGGAGGTTATGGAAACTGGGAAACCAGGAGTCCCTTAGATCCGCAAGTCATCTTGTAGAAGCGACCAAGATGCGGTTGCTTCTCTGGGGAATTACCAAAAATCAGATCGATGAAATAGAAAGGAGTAGAGAAGTCAAGACCCATATGACCATTTACGCGCCCATAGGCGGCACAGTGATCGATAAAAAGGCCTTTGAAGGGCAATATGTTAAAGAAGGCGAAAGACTTTATACCATTGCCGACCTTTCCACGGTTTGGGTACTGGCAGATGTCTATGAGTATGAACTGCCTTGGGTTCGCAACGGCATGCCTGCGGAGATGGAGCTTTCGTACATACCAGGTATGCGCTTTAAAGGTAAGGTGCTATATGTTTATCCGTACATGGATGAAAAGACCCGGACGGCCAAGTTGCGGCTGGAGTTTAAAAACTTGAGATATCGCCTCAAGCCTGGCATGTACGCAAATATCTACCTCAACCCTCGCGCGCCTGAAGACAGTCTGGTTATCCCACAAGAAGCGGTGATTGACAGCGGTGTTCGCAAGATCGTCTTCATTTCCCTTGGTAAGGGCAAATTTCAGCCGCGCGAGGTCAAGCTCGGTATGGAGGGGAATGACGATGAATTTGAGGTGCTTGAGGGTTTGGATGAAAACGAACAGATTGTGATATCTGGTCAGTTCTTGCTGGATTCGGAAAGCCGTTTGAGCGAGGCCATTCAAAAAATGTTGGAAGTTCAGCAGCAGGGCTCGCCAACAACCGGCACTCAACCCATGCAAAAAGAGGAAAGCGATCTCGACATGTCGGACATGAAAATGGAGAAAGACGATCTCGACATGTCGGGTTTGAACATGGATAATGTGCCCGAAACTTCAAAAAAGCAGAACCCTTAACCATCCGTCAATTTCAGGATATAAGTCTTTAATAAGTCTGTTAAACCTCGATGTTGGAAATAGGACTCTGAAATGATAGAGAAAATCATAGAACTTTCCGTAAAAAATAAATTTTTGGTCATTTTGATGACCCTGTTTGTCATTGCGGCAGGCATTTACGCCATGTTGCGGATGCCGCTGGACGCTATCCCGGATCTCTCCGACGTTCAGGTCATCATTTTTACCAAATATCCGGGTCAGGCGCCCCAGGTGGTGGAAGACCAGGTAACCTATCCGCTGACCACGGCCATGCTTTCGGTTCCATTTGCCAAAGTGGTGCGCGGCTATTCGTTTTTTGGCCTTTCTTTTGTGTATATCATCTTTGAAGACGGAACCGATTTGTACTGGGCCCGCAGCCGGGTGTTGGAATATCTGAACTTTGTCTCCGGGCGCCTGCCGCAAGGAGTGACGCCGTCTCTGGGACCTGATGCCACCGGTGTGGGATGGATTTATGAATATACGCTGGAAAGTGACCGGCATGATTTGGCACAGTTGCGCTCGATTCAGGATTGGTTTCTGCGCTATGAACTGGCCAGTGTCCCAGGGGTTTCCGAAGTGGCCTCTATCGGCGGGTTTGTCAAGCAGTATCAGGTGATCGTCGATCCCAACAAGCTGCGGGCATACAACATCCCCATCCAAAAGATCAAAATGGCCGTTCAACGAAGCAATAACGACGTTGGCGGCAAACTCGTCGAGATGGGTGAAACCGAGTTTATGGTCCGTGGATTAGGCTATATCAAAGGTATTGAAGATCTCAACAACATTCCCTTAGGAGTGGGAAAGCGAGGTACGCCGATCCTGCTGAGAAATGTTGCCAACATAAAGATCGGTCCGGAGTTGCGGCGAGGGATCGCTGACTATAACGGTACCGGCGAGGTCGTTGGTGGTGTTGTGATCATGCGGTTCGGAGAAAATGCGCTGAGAGTCATTGAAAATGTCAAAAAACGGCTGGAACAGCTCAAATCGGGATTGCCCGAAGGCGTTCGAATTAAAAGCGTCTACGACCGGTCGGATCTGATTCTGCGAGCTGTGGACAATTTGAAACGGACCCTCATTGAAGAAAGTATCATAGTGGCGCTGGTTTGTATCGTTTTCCTGCTTCACTTCCGTAGTGCTTTTGTGGGCATTTTTACCCTGCCGGTGGGCGTTCTGATCAGTGTTATCATTATGGAACGGCAGGGGATCAACGCCAACATCATGAGCCTGGGCGGCATTGCCATTGCCGTGGGTGCCATGGTGGACGCGGCCATTGTTATGATCGAAAACGCCCACAAGCACATCGAGCACGATGGTGGCAAAAAACCCCACTGGGAGTTGATCACGGATGCCGCCAAAGAGGTGGGACCGTCTTTGTTCTTTTCCCTGTTGATCATCGCTGTCAGTTTTCTGCCTGTGTTTACCCTGGAAGCCCAGGAAGGGCGACTTTTCCGTCCGCTGGCCTTTACCAAAACCTACGCCATGATGGGCTCTGCGCTGCTGGCGGTGACCATCGTGCCGGTAATGATGGGCTATCTGATCCGCGGCAAGATCCGGCCCGAGCATAAAAACCCCGTTAACCGATTTCTTGTCTGGATATATCATCCTATTATTAAGTTGGTATTGAAAGCCAAAATCCTGGTGATCCTGATAGCCGTGGGAGTCCTGGTGGTCAGTTATATTCCTTGGAAGCGCATCGGTTCTGAATTTATGCCGCCGTTAAACGAAGGTGATTTGCTCTATATGCCCACAACCCTGCCGGGTATTTCGGTGACAAAAGCCAAGGAGCTTTTGCAGCAGACCGACCGCATTATCGCGAGCTTTCCCGAAGTCCACCACGTGTTCGGAAAAATCGGCAGGGCCGAAACTGCCACCGATCCGGCACCCCTGTCCATGATAGAAACAACCATTATGCTAAAGCCCGAGACCGAATGGCGCTCGGGGATGACCATGGAGAAACTTGTAAGAGAACTCGATAAAGCCATTCAGTTTCCAGGTTTGACCAATGCCTGGACCATGCCGATAAAGACGCGTATCGATATGCTTTCCACAGGGATCAAAACGCCGGTGGGTATCAAGCTCATGGGTGAAAACTTGCAGGTGCTCAGCGATATTGGAGAGAAAATCGAAGCGGTCATGCGGGGAGTTCCCGGAACCCTCAGCGTTTATTCCGAGCGGGTTACCGGTGGAAATTTTTTAGATTTTCGGATCAAACGCACAGAAGCCGCCCGTTACGGTCTGACCGTGGGCGATGTCCAGGATATCATTATGAGTGCTATCGGAGGAATGAATATCACCCAGACCGTAGAAGGGCTGGAGCGCTATCCGGTGAACCTTCGTTACGGAGCCGAACTAAGAGATTCACCGGAAAAATTGAGGCGTATTCTGGTCCAGGCACCCACTGGAGCTCAGGTGCCGATGACCCAACTGGCCGATATTCGTATCATCAAGGGGCCGCCGGTGGTCAAAAGTGAAAATGCCCGAAACAACGCCTGGGTTTACATAGATATTACCGGCATCGATGTTGGGACCTATGTTAAAAAAGCACAACAAATCGTCCGGGAAAAGATTAAACTGCCTCCCGGCTACAGCATGATCTGGAGCGGCCAGTACGAATACATGGTGCGAGCCCAGAAACGTCTCATGATTGTGGTACCGATGACCTTGGTCATTATCTTCTTGCTGCTGTATTTTAATTTTAAAAACATCACCGAGAGCCTTATCGTGATGCTGAGTGTACCGTTTTCTCTTACCGGTGGCCTGTGGCTCATGTATTTGTTGGGTTACAATATGAGCGTCGCCGTTGGGGTTGGGTTTATCGCTCTGGCGGGCGTTGCCACCGAGATCGGGGTGATCTTGTTGGTTTATCTGGACCTGTCTTATAAAAAATTTACATCCCAATATAAAGAAAACTTTAACCGAGAACTTCTGTACCAGGCCATCGAGGAAGGCGCTGCTCTGAGAGTACGGCCGATCATGATGACGGCAGTGGCCATTATGGCCGGACTAATGCCCATTATGTGGGGTCACGGCACCGGATCGGAGGTCATGAAACGGATCGCCACCCCCATGGTCGGTGGT
>JASFGF010000266.1:0-4643 GCA_050123915.1 Desulfobacterales bacterium
CACTTTAGGCACTTCAAACTTCAAACTTTTGGAATTCAGCTTATCTGGGATAACCGTCTTGACAAAAAAACATCATCGTATTTATGAATTAGAGCACTAAGTTTCTATTTATATATTTTTTTGAATTCCTCTATGGTCTTTTGAACTTCATCCAGTTCCTCTTTATCGCCATTTTTCGGTTCGATAGTAGCATCCTTAGGATAAAGCGATGTAAGTTTTTGGATATCAAACAAATCGTCCTTAAAAGAAGGGTTCACCTTAATGTCCTGTACATGGATTTCGCGGACCAGGTTCCCATTTGAAAAAAATTCGATACGCATTGGATACCAGGTCTGATTCAAATTTTTCCAATCAAGATACCGTACTTCCAAGTTTTGAGATGCGTTGCCGTTTATTATCCAGCGAAAAGGGAGGAATGTTTTCTTGTCCAGCCAGACTTGAGGCGGGGTTTCATCCGGATATTGAGCGCCTAAAACATACGCCGGGGTGCCTTTAAAACGACCAAGGCTTGAAATATTTACATCCACACCAAGATCTGACAACCGTTCTTCTAGAATTTCTCTGGATCTAAACAGCATAAGATCTTTGTAATGATCATATGCGTTTTCAGGTTCATCTGAAATTTTTCCATCAATGACCGTGAATACGATTCTATTTGATAAGATGCGAATTCTTTGAATATTTTCTGAGACGATGTCCGAACGGAATGTTTTCGGGAACTTGAACTTTAAGGTTTCACTGAGTTCATCGGTGTTCATGTTCGGGTTGTCATCATGTAGAATCAGTTTTTGAGTGACCAAGAGACGGTCGGCATCGCCGAGATTTTGGGCCATTAATTTCAAAAGAAAGGGACCTGGCAGAACATAGGCATGTAGAGAGGCATGCTGAAATCCTAATATTGCAAGGCAGAAAAAAATGGCTAACGATTTTCTTAAAAAGTATGGCATTCCAATTTAAAGAACAACAGCCGTTTTTAGTACTCTATTTGTTAGAAGAACATTTACAGTATTTCGTCTTCAAAAATTGCGCTTTCTCCGAGTTCTTCCTCAATCCGAATGAGCTGGTTGTATTTCGAGACACGGTCGCTGCGGGACATGGAACCGGTTTTTATCTGGCCGCCGCTGGTACCCACAACAAAATCTGAAATAAAGGTATCTTCCGTTTCGCCGGATCTGTGAGAAATAACGGTCGTATATCCGGACTGCTTTGCCATCTCAATGGTATCGAGAGTTTCGGTGACCGTACCGATTTGATTCAACTTTATGAGGATAGAATTGGCAATGCCCTCTTCAATTCCTTTTTTGAATATTGTGGGGTTGGTGACAAAGATATCATCGCCGACGATCTGGATGGATCCTTCCAAACGATCTGTCATCAGGGCCCAGCCCTTCCAATCCTGTTCTGCAAGACCATCTTCAATCGAGAGGATCGGATAGTTATCAATTAACGTCTGATAATAATCAATCAGTGCTTTGGCGGTCATTTCTTTATTTTCTGAACGAAGGATATATTTTCCTTTTTTGTAAAATTCGCTGGCAGCAGAATCCAAAGCCAATCCAATATCACTTCCCGGCTTGTAGCCGGCCGATTCGATGGCTTTGATGATGAACTGAATGGCTTCTTCATGAGACGCAAAATCCGGTGCAAAACCGCCTTCGTCCCCAACGGCGGTGTTGAGGCCCTTGTCTTTGAGTATCTTTTTCAGGCTGTGAAAGGTTTCTGCCGCCATCTGAACGGCCTGGGTGATGGATTTTGCACCCACGGGTACGATCATAAACTCCTGGATGTCAAGATTGTTGGCAGCATGGGCACCGCCGTTGATGACGTTCATCATGGGAAGGGGAAGCCGCCGGGCATTCATTCCTCCCAGATATTTGTAAAGCGGCAATCCGTGAGCCTGGGCAGCGGCTCTGGCTGCTGCCATCGATACACTCAGGATGGCATTTGCTCCGAGTTTTGATTTATTGGACGTACCATCCAGCTTGATCATAATGTTGTCTAATGCGATTTGATCCGCTGCATCCATTCCTTGAACAGCAGGGGCAATTTTATCCATGACATTTTTAACGGCCGTGACAACGCCTTTACCCCCATACCTCTTTGATCGCTTGTCACGAAGCTCCAAGGCCTCACGTTTTCCTGTAGAAGCGCCGGATGGGACAGCAGCACGACCAACGGCACCGCAGGAAACATAGACGTCTGATTCAATTGTAGGATTGCCTCTAGAATCGAGTATTTCCCTTGCTTTGATTTCAATTATTTCGGTCATGCTTCCCTCCTGTAAATGTTTTTTGCTGGTTTTTTGATTGCCCGAAATTATACGCAACATCCTGCCATGCATATGTATTTTTGCAGCTTGACAATTTTGGCATAAATGTTACTCTTCTAAATATTTAATGTCAAGAAGTGGAAATGCGATATCTTTTTAATTTTTGATTTTTAATAAAAAAGAGCCTGTTTCAACAGGTTGGATTGTTATGCAACCTCTTGATTTATATTACAACGCACATCTTGTGGTTGCAGCCATAAGGATCTGCACCCATAAGAATTCAAAACATCCGTCAATGAATGAGATTTGCGACACCCTATCTTTTTCTTTGGAACAAGGTAATTTAATCTGTAAAAAGCTAAAGGAGTTAGGGGTAATTGACGTGGTCGAAGGTGCCTTTGAAAACCATCTTTTTATTAAAGACCATTTGAAAATAGAAGAAATTCCCAGGGATAAAAAGGAAGACAAATTCGAGGATGCGCTAAAAAAATTTAAAGATTCAAAAAAAGATTTTTCAAAAAAAATAGAATCTTTTCAGGCCAAACAGGCGGAAAAACAAAAAGCCCTTTTTGCTGAACTGGAAAAAAAGCTGAAAAAAGGTTCGGATAAAACCAAACTCTCACCTGAATAACGACTGGATTCAAAAATTCAGAATACCTTAAAATATTGTTAAATTAACCATTTCAAAAATTTGAAACGCTCTGCTTAGATGATAGTTATAACCGCCAGCCCCAGAATTTGAGAAATGCCGCAAAATACCACATGTCCGAGGCTTCCCGATTCCAGGGTTTAAGGCTGGTATAAAAAGGATTACCCGTTTCTTTCCTGTCCCCGTAGATCTTATCGGTTCCCACAAAAAAATCGAGGCTTGGCAGACTTAAAAGGATCGACTCCCAAGGCTTCACCGACCCCTTGACATGACCTTTCAAGACACCCTTGTTATAATAAAAGCTCGTGGTACCATTGTCTATGGGAATGCGCTCCAATTCCTGCATCGGTTTTAAAGATGCTGGAACAATGATAAAATGCGGGGATTTTCTTATGGCCCCTTCCTCCACAACCGCGATATCCATAACCCGATGAACACCGGGTCTTAGATAGATCAGTAATTTGGGATGTTTCATATTTGTATAGTTCAGACGTGACGGTAATCTTTCGCCGTAAATGTCGATGGAATCGTCCGGCCATTTCAACGGCAGCGAATCGTGGGGCAAAAAAGAGGTTGGAACGATGGCGAGATAACAGCCGCAAGTGCCGACCGTGGTTACCAGAACAGGTCTCTTGGCAGCATCGAGGGTAACCACCACCAAAAGTCCGACGTTTTCTCCGGCGGTGAGATAAAAAGGAAACAGACTGAATGGCACCTGTGGGAAATGAACCCGGTAAATCAAATTGGTATATTGTCCTTTTGAAGTGGTAAAGGTACGCTTCAGATAATAGATGACCGGATGTTCGGTGTCCACATAGATCTGTTCTTCTCCCTGATCGTCATATCTTGCCGAAGGCCGGCCGATACGGTTGTGGATGGAGGCGCTGTTATGGGTGAGAAGCATCGGCGTTTGTCGAAGGACAAGGGGGTCATTTACGTCCTGAACCTGATAGAGCGTCTTGGTTTTTTCAAAGGGAATTTTTTGATGATATGCACATCCTGAGAGGATCAGAAACACGACCAGTATGAATATTCGCATTGGTTTAAGGAACATAACCTCATTTCCTTGTTTCCGGCAGGTTATTTAAGAGAATAGATCTCTTAACGACAACTAGCGACTTTTTCCCTTAACCCCATATCATTTAAGCCCAAACTATGTAAAGCAGATCCAAGCAAAATGAGACTTTTCAAAAATGCCCCCTTTAAGCCAATTTTAGTTTTTCCTTCCAGGGCGTAGATCTTACGGGCCGGAGGCTTAACCTTGAGCAACATTGAACATTTTTCAAAGGTCTCAACACCTGATTCATGCTTTATCGGAATGAATGAGAATCAAGATCAATTTTTGATAGACTCTTTGGGGCTATCTTGATATCAATTATGCGTTACCCAGAATTTTAAAGCCGTGTTTTTATATGCCTTAGGAAAGGATTTTTAGAAAATGAGAAATGTAACCCTGACAATCGGAATGATGTTGTGCATCTTGACTGCCGGAACTGGCTGGACCGGTGAGAAAAAACAAAAGGAAAATCCCGTGTATGTCATTCAAACGACTCTCGGAGACATTGAAGTGGAACTGTTTCAGAGCGAAGCCCCAAAAACCGTCGCCAATTTTATCGGTCTGGCTGAAGGCACCAAGGAGTTTGAGGATGTTAAGACCGGAAAAAAGGTTAAGCGGCCCTATTACAACGGCCTGATTTTTCACCGGGTGATCAAAAATTTTATGAT
>JASFGF010000267.1:0-4629 GCA_050123915.1 Desulfobacterales bacterium
GGCGAACATACCGGTTTGAAGGTATGGAAAACAATCATCGAAATAATCCGTAAATGAAACCGATACTAAAAGTAAAAAATTTGACCATGGATTTCGGAGGGCTTCGGGCGCTGGACAGCCTGGACCTCGAGGTCTTTGAGGGAGAAATCGTCGCTCTTATCGGTCCCAACGGTGCCGGTAAAACCACATTTTTTAACTGCATCACCGGCATTCACCCCCCCACAAAAGGCGATATGCTGATTATGCCGCCGGGTAAGAAACAAAAACGTCTAAACGGGCTCAAACCCAACCACGTCACCGAGCACGGTCTGGCCAGAACATTTCAGAACATTCGCCTGTTTCCCAATATGACGGTTCTTGAAAACGTCATGATCGGTCGACACTGCCGCATGTCGGCCGGTATCGCCGGCGCCATTTTTAGAGGATCTTCAACCATCAATGAAGAAAAAGCGGTGGTCAGAGACAGCTATCTGATGCTTGAAAAGATCGGCCTGACAGACTTTGTCAATGAATTTGCCATGAATCTTCCCTACGGCGCTCAGCGCCGCCTCGAAATCGCCAGAGCCATGGCCACCGAACCTTTTTTGCTTCTTCTTGACGAACCGGCGGCAGGGATGAATCCCCATGAAACCCAAGAACTCGACGACTTGATATTATGGTTACGTGAAAATGAAAACATTTCCATTTTACTCATCGAACATGACATGAAACTGGTGATGAGTCTGTCCGATCGAATTTTTGTTGTGGATTATGGAAAGAAGATCGCCCAGGGTACACCTGAAGAAATATTAAATAATCCAGCGGTTATAAAGGCATATCTCGGAGAGGAGATGGATGCTTAAGCTGAAAAACGTAAATACATATTATGGAAATATTCATGCGTTAAAAGGAATCAGTTTAGAGATTTCAGAAGGACAGATCATCACCCTTATCGGCGCCAACGGCGCAGGTAAAAGTACAACACTCATGTCGATTTGCGGCATCGTCCCGCCCAGGTCCGGAGAAATACGGTTTATGGACCAACCGATTCACAACTTGAGTCCAAATAAAATCGTTTCACTCGGGATTTGTCAGGTTCCCGAAGGGCGCCGAATTTTTCCGTATTTAACGGTCATGGAAAATTTGGACATGGGGGCTTTTTTGAGAAATGATAAAGGAAATATTAAACAAGATATAGCATACATATTTGAACTGTTCCCGATTCTGGCTGAAAGACGGCATCAGGCCGGTGGAACTCTCAGCGGCGGGGAACAACAGATGCTCGCCATATCCAGAGCACTCATGGCCAAACCCCGTCTTCTGTTGATGGATGAACCTTCTTTGGGATTGGCACCTCTGGTGGTTAAGCAAATTTTTGAGATCATAAAAAAAATAAATGCCGAAAACAACACCACGATATTTCTCGTAGAACAAAATGCCAATCTTGCGCTGAAGGTGGCACACAAGGGGTATGTCATGGAAATCGGACAGATAACACTGGCAGAGTCGGCTAAAAACCTTCTCTCAAACGAAAAGGTTAAAAAAGCGTATTTGGGATTATAGACTAAAAAATATTTTACCTTTGAACAAATCGATTTCAAAGCAGCTTCATGTATAAAAGATTGACGATTGAAGATTGTCGTAGATCCAGATTTGCCAGGGAATATCTGATGTTTATTTGAAAACCCTTTTTTCTATTTACTGTTTACTGTTTCCTATTTGGTTCGAGTTCTTCCAGGAAAAATTTAATTACACCTGAAGCGGCAAGGCTTTTAAAAGGCTATATGTTACTTTTTTGCAAGTTCTGAAGGCGAGTGCTAAGTTTGACGGGATAGGCTTTATGATCCTTAATCGACTTGTATCTGTCATCTAACGCGGCAAAGTTTTCTTTGAACGTTTCCTGAAGCGTTTGAAGTTGAGGATGCGGTCGCAACAACTTTCCGTTTTCCATAACCTTTTTAAGCAATGGTTTTCCTTTGTCCATGACTTCGTCTCTTTGGCCGATGATATCCTCTAAATAGCGTCCGTTTTGATCCGACTTTCTAAAAACCTGCTTTTCACCGGCCAGGGTCACCTTGCCCGGACTCAGCTTCCTTACGTCGCGCCCTTTAAACCGGACCATTTTGTAGACAACATCAACAAAAGGGGCATCCGCAGAAACCCCGACTTTGGTACCCACCCCAAACGCATCGATGGCGGCACCTTCCGAAACAACCTTGGCGATCTTAAACTCATCAAACCCGCTGCTGGCAAAAATCTTAACATCATTAAGTCCGGCATCATCCAGAACCTTTCGAACCTTTTGACTCAGGCTCGCCATGTCTCCACTGTCAAGCCGGACACCAAGCAGGGCATGCCCCTTTTTTTTCATTTCCTTGGCCACGGCAGCAGCATGTCGCGCACCCTCAACACTATCATAGGTATCAATGAGAAATATGGAATGGTCAGGAAATGTATCTGCATATGCAAAAAAAGCATCCCGTTCGTCGTCAAAGGCCGAAACATAAGAATGGGCCATGGTTCCGGAGATGGGAATACCGTATATTTTTCCGGCCAGGACATTGCTGGTCGCCGCAAATCCGGCAATAAACGTGCTGCGGGCCACCTTGATTCCGGCATCCTGTCCCTGAGTTCTTCGCAGAGAAAAGTCTATCAAGGGTCGGCCGTCAGCGGTATGAAAACATCGGGCCGCTTTGGAGGCAATCATGGTCTGAAACCCGACGGTGTTCAACACAAAAGTTTCGATAAGCTGGGCCTCAACAATCGGAGCCGTCACTTCCATCACCGGTTCATTGGCAAAAAAAACCGTCCCTTCCGGCATCGCATAAACGTTTCCGGTAAAGCGGAGTTGTGCCAGGTAATCAAGGAAATGCTCCGAAAAACGGCCGGTACTTTTCAGATAGCTGATATCCGGGTGAAAAAATTTGAAAGCCGCCAGTTCATCCAACACCTGCTCGAGACCTGCAGCCACAAAATAATTGCGGGTAGCATAAATGTCTCTGATAAACAGAGAAAATGTTGCCGTATCCAATACCTGATGGTCAAAATAACTGGCCGCCATGGTCAATTCGTAAAGATCCGTAAACAAAGGACCTGCTCGGTGGTGTTCTGTCATGAAAATTCCGATCCGCAAATCTATTACGTTATTAAGGTATGATATTGAACACGCTTTTTAATGAATCTGTTGAACGGAAAATATGCATTCCTGCATCGGCAAATCGTTGAAACGCTGTGTCAGCCTGATCCGTATAATCCACCACTCCCGGAATGACCACTGAAGATGTGCAATCTTCCAACAGATACACTTTTTCAGCCAACCTTTTGTCAGAGGATTCTATCTCGCGCAATAGATCATCAATGGTCCAAGCCACGCAATGGCTTTTTGCCTGGCCGGCAATGATGACCGCATCAAATTCTAAAAGCTTACCGATAAATCCGGAGTTTTTTTGTGCGATTTGATTACCATCACCGTCATTCAACACTTCAGGGCTCAACACCGAATAATTCTCCGTAAATGGATTGCTTCCTTTGACTTGAAAATCTGGCATATAGTATCGAGCGATGCCATGAAAAAAAACGGCCTCCTCAACCGCTGAAACTAACGCATGCCCGATCCCTCCCAGCATGGCATGATACGGCCAGACGGTGAGATCGTATTTGCCGCTCTCTTTCAATCTCCGGGTATAATGACGCAGGAAATCCTGACCGTATGGTTCATCAATGCTCAAACTATGGGCAACTTCGGGATTAAATTTCCAAGTACCCTTTTGGACATCTTCTGCAGAAACAAGAGTATAAGGCGCCGGATGCTCCCCGTGCTCATTGATCAAAAAGATACTATGAAAGATTTGTACGGATTGATGGGTATCCATGGTTGGACAGATCTGGGTAATAACATCCAGATTTCGATAGATGAATTCGCACAACCTTCTGTTATCATCCACCGCAGCGTTTCCTGAACGTCCGCCGACAAAGAGCTCAAACTCCGGGATACAAAACGTGTTCTGCACATCCACGAGGAGAAGACAGATTCTGAAGGTATCTTTAGAGGCTGTCTTTATTTCATATTGTTTTGCCCATTTTCTTGCGTCTTCACTGCGATCCTGATATCGAACTCTCCACACTTGTCCCACGTTGTCAGGATCAAAATGAGAGGGAATCGGCAGATCATTTTGTGCCATGACCGCTTCCTTTTTTTTATTGGATGATTTTTACATTAAAATATGAATCCAAATCTGAAATTTCAAGAAAATTTTGATAAGATTGAACATTCTTGACTATTTACATAATTTAAGGTTATTTGTTTAACAAACACAACTCAAAATTTTATGAAAGGATTCGAATGATTCTTCGCTCCTTTTGCATTCTTTGTTTCTTAATTATACAATTTCAATCAACCCCTTGCATATCAGAAAAGCTTCGGGTAATTGCCAGCATTTATCCCGTTGCCGATATGGTTCAGCAGGTGGGCGGTGACCATGTTGACGTTACTTTTGTTCTACCGGCAGGTGCCAGTCCCCACACCTTTGAACCGAAACCGAGCCTGGTAAAAAAAATTTCATCAGCACGCATTTTCTTTAGGATCGGCGCCGGGCTGGAATTCTGGGCCGAAAAATTCATCGATCTGGCGGGGCCTGGCTTGACAACCAT
>JASFGF010000268.1:0-4606 GCA_050123915.1 Desulfobacterales bacterium
GTATATTCGTATAATTAAGCTCATAAAGAAGGCTAAAGCCGATGATATCAAACTCGTCTAGCGGTTTTCTTGATTCCAGCGAAGCAATCGAGAGCCCCGATGATCTGAGATATTCCTCCATGTCGGGTGCAGGTGCAAAAACCCTTTCAGCAGCAATCTTCGGGTGGTTGTTAAGGATATGATACAGTATCTGAAGTCCGAAATGAGAGGTTCCGATCTCATATAGATCCGGAAACGCCAGTGCAAAACATAGGTCTATCTTACTGTGATCTTTTTTAATGGTGTTGATTTCAGAACCTAAATATCGACTGGGTTGCTCGATCAGGGGTAAGATATCTTGAATGCTTTTTATGCTCATGATATATATTTTCTCAAAAATTACACCGATTAAATGGCCGACAGAAACCCATGGGTGAAAACTGGTTACACTTGATCGTATTATACCGGAGCTCAAAATGCCAGAAATAAAATTGCAAAACAATACACTTATAATTTCAGTGGTTTTCCTTCTTGTTTTTTTTAACCCGTTTTATCTTATTCGTCCGGCCCCCCTAAACGCTGAAAGTTTGCGCGAAAGTGCGGTGGTGAAAGCCATTCGAAAAGTGAGTCCCGCGGTGGTTAACATAAGCTCGGAGTTTGAGGTTCGCAAGCGTGCAAATCCATTTTACGGGTTTGGGATGGATCCCAACTTCGAATCTTTTTTCAGAGACTTTTTCGACCCCGGTTTCGAACAAAAATATAAGCGAACCAGCCTGGGATCCGGAGTCATTATTGACGGCAAACGAGGATTTATTCTTACCAACAAACATGTGATCATAAAAAGTTCAACCATTACCGTTGCTTTAAAAGACGGGCGTGAGTTCAAAGCACAAATTATAGGCGCAGATCCTGATTCCGATCTCGCCGTATTGCGTATTTCCCCCAAAGACGATCTCCCGGCGATTGAAATGGGTGATTCCAACAATCTTATGATTGGTGAAACGGTGATCGCCATTGGAAATCCTTTTGGTTTCTCAAACACCGTAACAACAGGGGTTATCAGCGCCACCAATCGGAGCATACGAGTCGACGATGCATTCTACCATGATTTTATTCAAACGGACGCTTCTATTAATCCGGGAAACAGCGGGGGACCACTATTGAACATATATGGTGAGCTTATCGGTATTAATACCGCCATATATGCCAACGCCCAAGGAATCGGTTTTGCCATACCTATTAACAAAGCCAGAAGAATTGTTACAGACCTTATCAAATACGGAGAGGTGATACCGGCCTGGATCGGTGTTACCGTACAAGATTTGGATGCAGAACTGGCCCAATATCTTAAAGCAAAGGCGGTTAAGGGTGTTCTGGTTAAAAAAACAGAAAAGTCTGGTCCTGCCTTTAAAGCCGGCATTCGTGTGGGAGATATTATACGATCCGTTGGATCTCGAAAAATTCTTTCTCAAAGCGACTTTAATACAGCCATGAGCAATATTGCTGCCGGAGAAGCCATTAATATAAGCATGTGGAGGGACGGCAAAACGAAAGAGGTTTCCGTGAAATCTTCATCCTTTCCAATAGAGCTGGCTTTGGACCTGGCCAACAACATCCTCGGAATCACGGTAAAAAATCTTTCCAAGAAAAATCGTTATTTTTACAAGACACATACGCAAGAAGGGGTTGTGATTACAGAAATTAATCGTAATTCATATCTCGCCCGTATCGGTGCGAAGCCCGGGGATGTTGTTCGACAGATGGATGAATTAACGATAAAAAACATTAATGATTTTAAAAAGGCGATTGTTAAATACCGTAAAAAAAAGTCTTTGATTATCGTTTTACAGCGCCAAGATCAGCTTTATAATATTACGGTTAAATTATAAATATTGACGTGCCGGTATGGAGGCTAATGATGAAACGCACAAAAATCGTAAACTTACTTCAATCAAAAACCCCCATCGACCATGTTCTTATAAAGGGCTGGGTTCGAACCCGGCGTGATTCAAAAAGCTTCTCATTTATTGAAGTCAACGACGGATCCTGTCTCAAAAACATTCAGATTATTGCAAACAATACTTTGGGTAATTACAATGCCATTACCGGACTATCCACCGGGTCTGCGGTTTCTGTTTTCGGTAAACTTTCAGAATCTAAAGGTTCCGGTCAAAAATGGGAGATTATGGCGGAATCCGTTGACATTTTAAGTGTTGCCCCCGAAACTTACCCGCTTCAAAAAAAACGTCACACAGACGAATTTTTAAGAACCATCGCTCATTTAAGACCTCGAACCAATAAATATGGGGCCACATTTCGAATCAGATCAGAGTTATCGTACGCTATTCACAAATTTTTTAGAAACAAAGGGTTTAAATATATCCATTCACCTGTCATCACCGGCTCGGATTGTGAAGGGGCGGGGGAGTTGTTTCGTGTAACAACACTGGCTCTGGACAATTTGCCCTTTATAGACGATAAAACAGACTATACCAAAGATTTTTTTGGCAAAGAGGCAAACCTGACCGTATCCGGGCAGTTGTCCGCAGAAATGTTTGCGCTTGCCCTTGGAGATGTTTATACCTTCGGCCCTACATTTCGAGCTGAAAATTCCCACACCAGCAGACATGTTGCAGAATTTTGGATGGTTGAACCGGAGATGGCATTCTGTGATCTTAAAGGAAATATGGATCTTGCGGAAGAAATGATAAAATTTTTAATCGGATTCGTCCTTGAAGAATGTATCGATGACATTGAACTCTTTGCAAAATATGTGGATAAAACCTTGATAAAAACCCTGGACAATGTCGCCTCATCCGATTTTAAACGCCTTTCCTACACTTCGGCCGTAGATATATTAAACAGATCTGAAAATAAATTTGAATATGATATCGCTTTTGGAAAAGACCTTCAAACCGAACACGAACGTTATTTAACAGAACAATATTTTAAAAAACCTGTAATTGTCTATGACTACCCCAAAACCATCAAACCGTTTTATATGCGTTTAAACAAAGACCATCAAACCGTCGCCGCTATGGACGTCCTTGTACCTCGAATCGGAGAAATTATTGGTGGAAGCCAGCGCGAAGAACGTCTTGAGGTACTTGAAAACCGGATGGATGAAATGGATATGCCGAAAAAAAATTACTGGTGGTATTTGGATTCAAGGCGTTTCGGATCTGTTGAACACAGCGGCTTTGGTCTTGGATTCGAACGGTTGCTTATGTTGATAACCGGTATCAGCAACATCCGGGATGTTATTCCTTTTCCGAGAACGCCCAATAGTATCGATTTTTAAAGATTCTTTTATACCTATACCTTCATACATCTCAGCTTCGCCAGTTCTTCTGCATAGCCATAAAGGTGAAGCCCCTTGCTTTCAACAATCATTTCACCATCTTTTACACCGATTTCGCCGGCCATATATTCTTTGAGATTTTGAATTCCGGCCAGGTTCGCCGGCATTCCTCCCCAAAGATCCCAAGAGCGAAAATATACAAAGAAATGAAGTGTATCATCCTGAATTCTTGTGTCTATGGCGCGTAAACACGGCGGGTCTAATAGGGTTAGGTCGGAAGGGTGCGCCACTTGAAGCACCATCTGGTTGTTTCTACTCCCGAATTTTTGATACGTTTGAATGATCCATTCGATTTGATTCAAATACAGTTTACCGTTTTCTTCAAAAACAGCTTTTCCGTCCACGTCTCTTTTGTCTACAATCTCCGTGTTTCCTTCTTTCCACCATTTAAACTTTTCCTCTGAAATCGGCGCACGGGTTAATCGTTCTCCATAGGTATAGGATTCTCCCGGCTCTTTTTGTCCGGTCATGATATATTCGATATACGACCTTTCATAGCCCTCTCCGCCGTATATATACGCTTCTTCCACCGGGTTGGGTATACCACAGGATGGCGGTATGTCGGGTAAAAGCGGATAGGTACCCGGGTATTTTATGTGTCCGGTAAAAAAATCATATTCGAGCCTCTCCTGCCCTGCATAACTTCCGCGATCTATTTTAAATTTCCGGCCATGGTCGAGTATATCATGAACGGCCTGAAACCAAAGGTCCGGCAAATCTCTTGCTTGAATCTTATGAATGTACATTTATATATCCAGCATACTCACTTCAAGGGCATTGTTGTTAATAAATTCTCTTCGGGGTTCAACCTGTTCTCCCATGAGAACGGTAAAAATTTCATCGGTTTCAACGGCATCTTCAACCCTTACTTGTAACAGCGTCCTTTTGTCCGGATTCATTGTGGTTTCCCACAGTTGGTCCGGATTCATCTCACCAAGACCTTTATATCGTTGAATACCAAGCCCCTTTTTCCCTTCATTAATAAAATAGGACAGTAATTGCTCTTTATCGTCAATCTGCATCCCGTCTTTTTCATCCTCTTTGTTGAAAATAAAAAATGGCGGTTTATCTTTTTTGAAAATACTTTTACTTAATATCAGACCTTTTTGAAAATCGTTTGAATAAACAAAATTCCTACTGATATTTAACGGTTTGATATTACTTATCAATTCTGCAGATCGGAGTTCATTCTGTTTATCAAAAGACGGCGCAACGGTCATTTCATAAATATCTCTTTCATTATTGAAAATAATTTCGCTGACATCA
>JASFGF010000269.1:0-4604 GCA_050123915.1 Desulfobacterales bacterium
TAAACAGATGAATAAAGAAACCGCTATCAGAAGAAAGATGACGCCTGAAGTACTTGATGAAATCGGGAATGCACTTGTTACATCCGCCATAAAAAAGCGTTGTGGTGCAAGATTCACAGGGGCGGGTGGCGGAGGCTGCATATGGGCACTGGGTCGCATCGAGGATATTGACAAGCTCAAAGGTACGTGGGAAAGTATCCTCTCAACAAGAAAGGATGCCCGCTTGCTGAGTGCGAAGATTGATTCACAAGGGCTTTTGTAGACTTTTCGAAAGCCGATGATACCCCATGATCTACGACCTGACACCTTCGGTGTCTTTGTTATCAAGGGTTCGCAGTAGATGACTGCGGCTTCACCCTTGATGCCTCGAATATGGGACATCCTCGATTTTCGCTCAATTATGGTTCAATAACGTGTAATGGCTCGCTGGTTGCAAGTTGCATAAAACGTCCAGCATAACCAACTAATCACAAAAAGATTGATAAGGAAGGGAAAATGAATTTTCAGGATGTAATCATGTCGCTAGAGAAATTCTGGGCACAAAAAGGATGTGTCGTGGCGCAACCCTATGATATTGAAGTGGGTGCAGGAACATTTCATCCCACCACACTTCTAAAAGCGCTCGGCCCCGAACCCTGGAATGTTGCTTATGTTCAGCCGTCAAGACGGCCCACCGACGGTCGATATGGTGAAAACCCGAACCGGCTGCAACATTACTACCAGTATCAGGTGATATTAAAACCTTCTCCTTATGATGTTCAACAACAGTATCTTCAGAGCTTGAAAGTGTTGGGTATAGATCCTTTGGAGCATGACATCCGATTTGTCGAAGACGATTGGGAATCTCCCACTTTGGGTGCGGCAGGTCTCGGATGGGAAGTGTGGCTGGATGGAATGGAGATTACCCAGTTTACCTATTTTCAATTGTGCGGCAGTGTCGAGTTGTCTCCCATATCCGTAGAACTTACATACGGGCTGGAACGTATCGCCATGTATCTGCAAAAAGTGGACAGTGTGTTTGATTTGAAATGGACCGATACCGTGACTTACGGGCAGGTGCACCATCAGCAGGAAGTCGAACAGTCGACTTACAATTTTGAAAAGGCGAATGTCAGCATGCTGTTGGAGTTTTTCAATCAGTATGAGGCTGAATCCGCGCGAATGATTAAAGAAGAACTGGTGCTTCCGGCCTATGAATACTGCCTGAAATGTTCGCATACGTTTAACCTTCTCGATGCTCGAGGCGCCATCAGTGTTGCCGAAAGGACCGGTTATATCGGCCGAATCAGAAATCTTGCCAGAGCATGTGCCGAAGGATATCTGAAACAAAGAGAAGCCATGGGGTATCCCCTGTTGAAAACATAAACTCACAGAATCCGGGCTAAAAGGATTCGAATTGGAAAATAGGAAACAGGAAATAGGAATTAGAAAATAAATCACCGCAAATTTCCGGATTGAAAGTTTTGGTTTTTGGTGATTGGAATTTGTGATTTTAAACACAAGATAGAGGTGATTATGAAAAGTTTATTGCTTGAGATAGGGACGGAGGAAATCCCGGCGGGATATATTGAACCGGCGCTTGAATTCTTGTCGTCGACGATTTTACAAAAAATGACCGACGCTCGCATCGAACATGGCAACGCGCAGGTCTTTGGGACGCCGAGACGACTTGCAATAGAAGTTCAACAGGTGGCAGACAAACAGAAATCATTAACCTCCGAAGTATTGGGGCCACCGGAAAAAGTCGGTTTTGATGAAAACGGCAACCCCACAACAGCTGCATTGAAATTTGCCGAAAAGGTCGGGGTCTCAGTAAACGCATTAAAAATAAAAGAGACCAAAAAAGGCCGTTATGTCTGTGCGAGGGTTGCAGAGCGAGGGCAGGCAACCCGGACGCTTCTTAAAACCATACTGCCGGAAGTGATTTTGACAACACCCTTTCCAAAAACCATGAAATGGGCGGAACTCAACATCACCTTTGCCAGACCGATCCATTATATCGTGGCCCTTTTGGGGAATCAGGTCATTTCGTTTGAAGTGGGCGCTACAAAGAGCGGGCGGCATTCCTTCGGCCACTATTTTATGCAGCCAAAAAAAGTGAAAATCGCTTCTTCGGACGATTACGTAAAAACCCTTAAAGATGCCCAAGTGATTATCGATTTTGAAGAACGGCGAAAGCTTGTTGAAAAAGAAATTAATAAAGCTGCCAAAGGCGTCGGCGGCAAGATATTACCGGATGAAGAGCTGATTGATATCAATAAGAATCTGGTTGAATTTCCCATTGCCACGGCAGGCAACTTTGATAAAGCGTTTCTGGAAGTCCCCGGCGAGGTTCTGATTACCGCCATGCGTCATCATCAGAAATATTTTGCCGTGGTGGATGACAGCGGCAACCTCATGCCCAGCTTTGTCGCCGTGAATAACACCCGTACAAAAGATATGAAGCTTGTGGCCACCGGGCATGAACGGGTGCTAAGAGCCCGTCTTTCGGACGCACAATTCTTTTTCAAAAGCGATGTTCAAGAATCCATGGATGAATGGGTTGAAAGGCTCAAGGGGGTTCTTTTCCAGGCCAAACTGGGAACCATGTACGAAAAGGTTCAGCGGGTTCAAAAGATTGCAGCATATCTGGCAGATGCCGCTGGGCAGAAAGAGAATGTAAAAAAACAGGTATTGAGGGCTGCATGGCTGTGCAAGGCCGACCTGGTGAGCCAAGTGGTTTACGAATTTCCGAATTTGCAGGGCGTTATGGGAAGAAATTATGCTTCCATAAAGAAAGAACCCAAAGCCGTGGCAGTCGCCATAGAGGAGCATTACCGGCCCACCTATTCCGGAGGCCCCCTTCCGGAAACAGAGATTGGAGGGCTTCTCAGTATTGCCGACAAGATCGATTCCATTTGCGGATTCTTTTCCGTAGGGCTTATTCCCACCGGCGCGTCTGATGCCTATGCGCTTCGCCGTCAGGGAATCGGCGTTATCCAGATCATGAATGACAGGGGCTTTTCATTTTCATTGAGAAAATTGATTGAAAAGAGCCTGAGCATTTACGGTATAAAAGGTACAAAAAAAATAAAAGAGATTGCCGATCCGATTTACACATTCATACAAAATCGCGTGACGTATCAGTTGGTAGAGGAAGGTTTTTCCAAAGATGTCATCGCGGCGATTGCCGATGCTGATGCAGATCATGTGCCGAATGTATGGAATCGCGCGCGTGCGCTTCAAGATCTGAAAGCAGCCGCGGATTTTGAACCTTTGGCCGTCGCTTTCAAACGCGTGGTCAATATTATTAAAAAGGCCGATCTTCCTGCAAAGAAGAAAGTTGATGAAAAACTGTTTGAACATGAATCTGAAAAAGCATTGTATTCAGCCTATAAAGACTTGAAAGGAAAGGTGTCGAATCATCTTGCCAAAGGACATTTTGATAAAGCACTTCGGGAGATTGCCAAGTTACGCGATCCGGTGGATGCTTTTTTCGACGGTGTCATGGTCATGGCCAAAGAGAAAAAAATACGCAACAACCGGCTTTCTTTGCTTGGGCTGATTTCTGAAATGTTCGGGTTGTTCGCCGATTTTTCAAAAATTTCGACCTGATGCTAAAAATAGGAAAGAGAAAATAGAAAAGAGGATAGAGCAAAGAGGAAAGAGAAAAGGGGATAGAAAAACAACACGCCCGCTTCGCTTGAACGAGAGCGATGGCGGGCGAGTTTATTTGAATTTATCTATTTTCTAAAGCCTTTGAGGTACTACTTGGATGAAAGCAATGGTGTTAAACGAGATCTGCGATCTCAAGGTAAACAGAAACCCGCTTCAACTGACAACCCTGCCGATCCCTATTCCCAAAGAAAAAGAGATATTAATAAAAATATCCGCCTGCGGTGTTTGTCACACCGAGCTGGATGAAATCGAAGGGCGAACCCCTCCGTCTCGATTTCCCATGGTTCTGGGGCACCAGGTTGTGGGAAAGGTCCAAGAGACAGGACCTCTTGCCGAACTTCACAAAACAGGAGACAGGGTCGGGATCGCCTGGATTTATTCTGCGTGCGGCCATTGCGATTTTTGCCGGCAAGGTGAAGAGAATTTGTGCGAAGAATTCAGGGCCACCGGCCGGGATGCCAATGGCGGATATGCAGAGTATATGACGGTGCCCGAGAACTTCGGGTTTAAAATTCCGGATGTTTTTACAGATTCCCAGGCAGCACCGCTTTTATGCGCCGGCGCCATCGGCTTTCGGTCTTTGCGGCTGGCCAACATCAAGGATGGTCAGAACCTTGGCCTTACCGGTTTCGGGGCATCGGCCCATCTTGTGCTTAAAATGGTCGAGTATCAACATTCCGATATCAAGGTGTTTGTTTTTGCCAGAAGTGAAAAA
Organism: Desulfobacterales bacterium; assembly: GCA_050123915.1. Lineage (GTDB taxonomy): Bacteria > Desulfobacterota > Desulfobacteria > Desulfobacterales > UBA11574 > UBA11574. The sequence continues at coordinate 4,373 of JASFGF010000269.1, forward strand.
GAAAGGGATTTTGCTTTAGAGCTCGGCGCGGTCTGGGCCGGTGATACCGGAGATAACGCGCCGGAAATGTTGGATGGCATCATCGACACAACGCCGGCCTGGAAGCCGGTTGTCGAGGCGTTGAACAATTTGAGACCCGGCGGAAGACTGGTGATCAATGCCATTCGCAAAGAAGACAGAGACAAAGATTATCTGTTAAAGCTCAATTATCATGAACATCTCTGGATGGAAA
>JASFGF010000270.1:0-4563 GCA_050123915.1 Desulfobacterales bacterium
CGGATGACCGCAAAGTATCCGTACAAGCTCTGCACCGGCATAACCGGTTGCACCTATTATACCCACACGTATCATAACATCCCCAGTCTTAGCCCTTTGATAAATGCCTCCTTTTGCCCAATCCTTTTGTCCCCGACAATCGGGATTTATTAACAGGCTTAAATCTTAATCCTCGGAATACTTAAAAGCATGCCTGTCTGCCCTGTGGAATGCAAAGCCTATTCCTCTGGGGTGGTTAAGATTTTCGACTTCCTCGGCATTGAACAAAAATAAACACTTATCAAAGGTCTAATTTTTTGATGATCTTCGATATAGAATATTGAAGATTAAAAGTAATAGTCTATTATCTTAATTCTTAGTTTCCAATGATCAAGATCCAGGATGAAAAATACTTGGAAAACTCGAAATGGATAAATCCTATAAAAAAATCGATCTCAAAGGAGCTTCAGGTATAATGAAATTTTTGGCTGGAAGCTGTCTGAGTGGATTAGGGGTCGTTTTGAAAGAACCATTGGTGATCTTGTGTGATTAATTAAACCCCTATCATAGCAAAAACGTCTATAAATAGTCTGGGCAGGTTCTTTCATTACGAACCCTTATGCACGAGTTCTTTCAGCCAAAAATTTTACTATACCTGAAGCGGTAATGTTTTCAAAAGGAAAAATGTTAAAAAACTCAACTTGTGACTCTATCCACCTAGATAAGCCTGCTTGACTTCAGGATTTTCAAGCAGCATTTGAGAGCTTCCTTCCAAAACCAGATTACCGTTTTCGAGCACATATCCGCGCTGCGCAAATTGAAGTGCCATCCTGGCATTTTGCTCCACAAGTAGAATGGTGGTTCCTTCATCGTTGAGTTGTTTAAGTGCATTAAAGACATTTAGCATAAGTAAAGGTGCAAGACCCATTGAAGGCTCGTCCAAGAGCATGATCCGTCTTCCGCTCATAAACGCCCTCCCAATGGCAAGCATCTGTTGTTCTCCGCCGCTCAGTGTTCCTGATTTTTGAGTTTTGCGCTCTTCAAGACGTGGAAAAATACTGAATATTCTCTCGAGATCCTCCTGTATCTTTTCTTTGTCTTTTCTGGCAAAGGTAGCCAGGCTGAGATTTTCCATTATCGTCAGGTTGCCGAAGAGTCTCCTTCCTTCGGGGACATGAGAAATTCCAAATTTACTCACCACCTTGTCAGCAGAGTATTGAAGCAGGTCATTGCCCATGAACGTCATTGTCGTCCCTTGTTCCACCGGAACCAATCTTGAAATTGCTCTCAGCGTTGTACTCTTACCTGCACCATTGGCGCCGATAATGCAGACAATCTCACCATCATCGATTTTAAAATCAATACCGTGAAGTGCTCGAATATTACCGTATGAAACTTGAAGGTTTTCCACTGATAACAACATTAGAGCAGTACCTCTTTGCCCAGATAAGCATCAATTACTTTGGGATCGTTTTGAATTTCTTCCGGTGTACCCTCGGCAATAACCCGGCCAAAGTCAAGGGTCTGGATGATTTCGCACAGCTCCATAACCATCTTCAACCTGTGTTCGATGAGAAAAATGGCCAACCCAAACTCTCGATGTACATGCCTGATAATCTCCATCATCTGAATCAACTCTTCCGGATTCATGCCGGCGGTAGGTTCATCCAGAAATAGTATTTTGGGCTCTATGGCAAGGGCCCGCGCCATCTCGACCCTTCGCTGATCACCATAAGGTAGATTAATGACGACCTGATCTGCAATATGGTCGACGCCAACGATTTTCAAAAGATCGTGAGCTTTTGTCTCAATATTTGCTTCTTCCCTTTGCCGCTTTGGCGTGCCGAAAAAGGCCCCTATCAGACCATATGTGATCTTTGAGTAACATGCCATCTTTACGTGCTCAAGGACGGTCATATGCCGCCAGAGCTGTAAGTTTTGAAACGTTCTGCCGATGCCCATGTCCGCAATTCGGTGAGGCTCGAGACCGGTAATTCTTTTGCTTTCCAGATAGATATCTCCTTCAGTGGGTTTGTAGATACCGGTGATAAGGTTGAAAATCGTGGTTTTACCTGCTCCGTTGGGTCCGATGAGCCCTCTGATCTGGCCGGGTTCAACGTTTAGATCGTAGTTGTTGACAGCCCGCAAGCCTCCAAAGTCATGGCTCATTTTATCAATACGAAGCAGCGGCATTCTATCACTCTTTCTCTTGTTTTTGTTTGGGTCTTATAAGTTTCTTAACATCAAATTCTTTAAAGGCGATAAGCCCAGTTGGACGATAAATCATCACTAAAATGAGCAAAAGGGGAATAATAATCCATTTAAAGATCTCCAGCGGGCGCAAGGCTTCGCTGAGCATGCTCAGGCTAACTGCACCTACAATCGAGCCGTAAACGGAATTCAGCCCGCCAAAGTAGACCATTGCCAAAACTTCGGCAAGTTTCTGAAGACCGAATGTCCCTGGATTCACATACCTTAGCACGTGGGCAAAAAGGCCTCCGGCCACGCCGGCCCAGAAAGCCGCAAATAAAAATGCTACGATTTTTGTTTGTCTGGTATTAACGGTCATGGCATTGGCAGCCATTTCATCGTCACGTACTGCATTCAGCGCTTTTCCCAGTGTAGATCGAACAAAATTGTTGATGATCCACACGCAGGCAACGGTCCACAAAAAGACTGTGGGGAGATTGGCATAGTCCGGCTGGCTGCTTAAACCCCTTGGCCCGCCGACGACCTCCAAGTTCTCTATCATGCTTTTAACGATAAACATGAATGCCAGGGATATGATCGCCAGATAGTCACCTCTTGTCCTGAACGAGGGTATTGCAATTGCAAGTGCGCCGAGTGCTGCAACTAAACCGCCGATGATCAAAGCAACGGGAAACATATACGGCCCTAATGCCGCTGGGAGAATTGCAGGGCCAAAAAGCTTGTCCTTAGCGAACAGAACCACCGTAAACACCGATGCTGCATAAGCCCCCAATGCCATGAAGCCGGGATGGGAGCAGGAAAATTCTCCCATATAGCCGTTAACCACGTTCAGGCTCAACGTCACCATAATGGCGATCATGGTCAATTTTAGCGTCAAAACACGATAGGCACTGATATCAGACCACAGATGCAAAATCGCATACAGAAATCCAAGATGAATACCTACCGAAATTATCGTGGGAAATTTGAAAAGCCAAGCGACCAGGCGATTTGTAACTGGTGCACTCAACCGGGCTACGGCGCTTATGGGCAACGCATATATCAGCAGCACGAATATCAGCACGCTGGGAATCAACAAGGGTTTTTTGAGCATGATAACAAAGCCGAAAAGTACCGGAATTTTGGGCAATCTGAGAACATCGGCCAACGCGTCACCCAAATAATATTCAAGCACTACCGCGATCAGTGCGCCAAGCAACCAACCCAGCAAAGGTACCTGTGAAAACGAATTCCGGAGCTTTGTAAAAATCATCTTTTCTTTTTTAGTATAACGCGTCGATTATCTTCTTTATAATGGAAGAATATTTTTTAAATCACTCTATGGACAGTAATTTTTCTCAAACCGTGTATAATACTTCCACGGCTCCTGTAACAAACATCTACAATCTCAGACGTGCGCTGTAAGGCTCTCCAAAAAACCCGTGAGGCCGGAACGTTAATATAAGGAGAATGATTGAATAGGCGATGAAATCACGGAGGGTCGAAGGAAATATCATGGCCACAAATATTTCAATGAAGCCCAGAAGGAATCCGGCCATACAAGCCCCTAAAATAGAACCTCTCCCTCCTAAAATGGCCGCCACAAAAGCCTTCCAACCGAACACAATGCCCATGTACGGATCGAGAACCGGGTAGGCCACCCCGAAAAGAATCCCTGCTGCTGCAGCCAGGGCCGAACCAATGGCAAACGTCATGGCGGCAATGGTATTTATGGACACACCCATTAAAGGAACGACGACGTAATCAAAAGCCATCGCACGCATGGCCATCCCCCACTTGGTCCGTCTCACAAACTGGTGCAGCGCCAGCATAAGCATCAGGGAGACGGCTACAATCATTATCTTCTTGTTGGTGACAAAAACGCCGCCAATATTATATGTCGTGGATTTGATCAGAGATGGAAAACGGACTCTTTTGGCGCCCAAGAGAGCCAGGTTTCCGGTCTCGAGAATGATACCGATCATCAATCCGGTGATTGCCGCCGAAGCTCTCGGTGCTTCCCGTAAAGGTCGATAACCCAGCCTTTCAACCAGCATGCCGACAAAAGAGGTCAGGAACATGGAAATGATAATGGTCAACACCAAGATCAACCAGTTGGGCAGCGCTATTGCACCGAAAGAAGCCAGTGCCGTTACTCCGGTTGCAACACCAAAACCGATATAAGCCCCGACCATGAAAATATCACCGTGGGCAAAATTGAAAAGCATCAAGATGCCGTATACCATGGAGTATCCCAGCGCAATCAATGCATAAAAGCTACCCCATTGCAGTGCATTTATCAGGTTTTGGAAGAAAAACGTCATCTATCATTATTCCTTTTCTTTTAAAAAAAAGCGGGCTCAGAGCGCATTGCCCTGGCCCGCCCTTTTTATA
>JASFGF010000271.1:0-4549 GCA_050123915.1 Desulfobacterales bacterium
CGATATGGGGGACGAAAGAATTGATGCCGCCACAGTTCTTTGGGCGGCAGGCATTAGGGCCTCGAGTCTTAATCAGCAGCTTAAAGGTGAATTGGATTCAATGGGGCGAATCGTTGTTGAGCCGGACCTGAGCCTGAAACATTATCCGGAAATTTTTGTTGCAGGTGATCAGGCGCATTTCTCTCATCAAACCGGTAAACCTCTTCAAGGGATTGCACCGGTTGCACTTCAGCAAGGGCGCTTTATCGCCAAAAACATCCTTAGAGAACTTGGGGATAAACCCAGAGAGAAATTTAATTATATCGATAAAGGGCAGTTGGCCACCATCGGCAGAAATAACGCCGTACTTGAAATCGGCAGACTAAAATTAGGCGGTTTTTGGGCGTGGATTATCTGGTTATTCGTTCATATTTATTACCTTATTGGATTTAAAAACAAGTTTTTGGTTCTTTTTCAGTGGGCATCTTCTTACCTGACCTATCAAAAAGGGGCGCGTCTTATCGTAAATCATGATTGGCGTTTTTACAAAAATGACCGACTTAACAACAATGAACAAATTGATTAAAGGATGCTTCGGAGAGTTTTCTATAAACTCTAATTTTCCAACTCAATGGATGATTTATTTTTTGTTGCGGGGCCATCCCCAGTTTTCATAATATTCCCAATCGGCAATTTTATTTAAACTTTTTATGTGACGATCCTGTTCTATCAGAGTGGCCCTGAGGACATCCCCAATGGAAAGAAGACCGATATCATCACCCTCTTTTTCGATGAGGATATGTCGTATATATAATCCCAAAAACATTTCTTTGATTCTAAGAACAGATGTATCATGTGAGGCTTTATGAAGCCCGGTTGTCATATAGTCTTCAATTAAATCGGTATCGGGATTAAACTCAGGAAGGTTCATGTTGTGCAACAGGTCTCTTTCTGTCCATATCCCGACAATTCGGTCTTTTTTCTTAACAAGTATCGCGCCGATATTATTATCATTCATAAACCGAATGGCATCCCGGATTGTCTTGTCGGAGGAAATACAAACCATCTCCCTATTTTTCTCTTTTAAAATCTCCCCTGCAGTTTTCATGTTAACCTCCAATTATCGAGAATTTTTTGGATGTTTATTAACAGCATGAAATATAATAAACACTGTGAAGGACTATGGCAATAAGGATATATCTTTTTCAGAGAGATGTTGGGGGCAGTAAAAAAGTGTTTTTTTAGGGTTAAAACCCACGCTGGTTTCTCACATTAAAACAACGGCGGCGGCTCTGGTCAGCTCGATAATATAGTTGGGAAAGATTCCTCCCGCCACCATCCCGAAAATCAATAATCCGGCCAACACTTTTATGGAAGGAGATACCTCGAGTTCAGGCAATTCCTCTCCGGGTTCCAAAAGGTAGGCCGCCTTGACAACCAAAAGGTAGTAGTAAAGGGAAATAACCACATTGATCATGGCGATGAGCACCAGCGTAAAGTAACCTTTTTGCATGGCCGCGGTAAAGATCAGAAGTTTGCCCGTAAACCCGATGGTGGGCGGAATGCCGGCCAGACCGAAAAGCGCCAGCATCAGGGCCATGGCCAGAATTGGGGAACGGCGGTGCAATCCGGCCAGGTGTTCGATATCCAGATTTCTGCCGTCGTCCGCCACTTTGACCACCGCTAAAAAACAGGTGAACTTCATCATCAAAAGAGACAGTGCATAAAAGATCACACCGGAGTAACCGGCCGGACTCATACTCAAAATCCCGATGAGCACATATCCGGCATGGGCGATGCTGGAATAAGCCAGAAGCCGCTTTAAATCTTTTTGGACAACAGCCGCCAGGTTGCCTATTGTCATTGAAACGATGGAAAGTGTCACCAAAACATGAACCAGATAGGTGCTGCCGGTGCCGCTCAATGCCACGATTCTCATGAGGATGGCGATTGCCGCAACCTTGGAGGCCGTGGCAATATAGGTGGTCACCTGGTTAGCGGCGCTCTCGTAAACGTCCGGAGCCCAGAAATGAAACGGAAAAACCGCCAGCTTGAAGAAAAATCCGCTGAGCAGTAGAATCAGGGCAATAATTACCACCGGCCGGTGAATGACATCCGGAAGTATTTTAAGAATTTTTACCAAATATACAGCCTGGATGCTGCCGTAAAGCAAGGCAAACCCGAAAAGCATCATGGCCGAGGCAGAAGCCCCGATCAAAAAATATTTGATGCCGGCATCGATTCCACGCACACGCCCCTTTCTCATAAAAACCAGCGTGTAGAGTGAATAGCTGGAGAGTTCCAAAGCGATGAATATGGTCAAGAGGTGAACGCTGCTGACCAGCATCATCATGGACAGGGTGCAAACGGTCAACAAAAAATAGAATTCCGGGTGAAGCCGCTCCTCGATCCCATTAAGTTCCGTACAGAGGCACACCACCAGAAACAGCCCCATGGACAGCATGACTTTAAACACCTGGGAAAACAGGTCGATACGATACGTCCCCAAAAAGAGGTCTCCATCCAGACGGACACATGCCAGACAAACCCCCACTCCCACGGAAGCCAGAATAAGGGCTATGAAATAGACCTGTTCGGGCCTGACCCGCCGCGCCATGGATAAACCCAGAAAAATGGTAGCAGCCATTAAAAAGTAGAATTCAGGACTGAATGTTATCCAACTCATCATGGCAACCCGTTGACAAAAGAAATTGATGCCGTTTGAATCATGTCAAGCATTACATTCGGAAATAGACCAAAAAATACGATGATCGAGACCAGGATCATCCTGGGAATACCCAACTGGAATGAGACATCTTCCAGATGCGCAAAACGATCCTTTTTCGGCCCGTAACAGGTTCGCTGTACCACCCGCAAAATGAACAGCGCACTCACCGCCAGGGCACAGACCGCCAGTGTCCCGTACAGCGGATAGACCTTGAAGGAAGAGATGAAGACCGTAAGTTCCGCCCAGAAGCTGGCCAGACAGGGAACACCGATACCGGTGAGGGCCGCGACAATTAAGTAGCCGGTGGCCACCGGCATGGTACGGCTCAGCCCCCCGAGTTCCGCAATGGTTTTAGTGTGGGTTCTATCATAGATGTAGCCCACCGATGAAAAGAACAGTGCCGTCATCACCCCATGGGCAAACATCTGAAAGACAGCCCCGTTGAGCCCTTCCACGGTCACCGTGGCCAGCCCCAAACCGACGATGCCCATGTGAGACACACTGGAATATCCGATAACATATTTGAGATCGGTCTGGCTCAATCCCACGAAAACACCGTAGACAATACCAACGACGGCAAGGAGCGCCATGAGGTGCGCCCAGTACTGCCAGCCTTCGGGACACAGGAAGATGGCCACACGCAGCACGCCGAACGCGCCGATTTTCATAAGTACACCGGCGTGAATCATGCTCACCGCGGTGGGTGCAGCCACATGACCCACCGGCGACCAGGTGTGAAAGGGCCAAACACCCGCCAGGATGCCGAATCCGATGTAAAGAAGAAGAAACGCAAATTTCTGCTCAAAGGGGGAAAAGGTTCCCGGCTGCATGAGCGCCACCAGGTTGAATGTATTGAATCCCGATTTGACCACGAGATAAATGATGGCCGGGAGGATCAGGGCACTCCCGGCCAGAAGATACAGGGTCAGCTTCATGGCCGCGTATTCCTTGCGCGTGCTGCCCCAAACGGCAATAAGCAGGTACATGGGAAAAAGTGACACATCATACCAGATGAAAATAAAGAAAAGGTCCATGCTCATGAAAAGCCCGAAAACACCGGTGACCAAAAGAAAAACCAGGGCGAAAAATTCCTTGACCCGGGTCTCAAGCTCCCACATGGTGAGTACGGCGGTAAAAAAAACAATTCCGGTCAACAGCAGCATGGGCAGACCGAATCCGTCGGCACCGTTGAAATAGGTGATTCCCAGAGACGGGATCCATTGAAACTTCTCCACGAACTGGAGCCCTCCCTGACTTTTGTCATAGGCAAAGAACAGATAAACGGATATCAGCAAGGTAATTCCGGAACAGACGGCGCTGACCCACTTGATGGTGTCCTTTTTATCTTTCGGGATAAAAAGGATCATCAAAAGCCCTCCCACACAACTGATCAGGATCGAGGACAGATACGGAAAATCAGCATATGCCATGTTCATCTGAATATCACCTTAGAAAAAAATAAAGTGCCAGCAAAAGAATCACCACAAACATTACCATCAGTTTATATTGAATCATTGAAAGATGCAGATCGGAAAGCATCCGGCCGCTTCTTACGGCACTTTTGCTCACCGCGTGGATGCTTCCGTCAATGACCAGGTTGTCATTTTTTGTACAACCATTGGATACCCCCCGGTAAATAACGACATCCAAAAACCATCGATACATCCGGTCAATGTACCACCGCTGGAGAAACAGCTCTTTTACCGCCGGAATTCGCTCGGCAAAACCGATTTGGCCGGCTTTGCTGCGGCCAAATTCGACCCAGGCCAGAATGAGCCCGATCACGGCCAAACCCAAGGCTGCATACAACAACCAGCCATGATGATTTCCACCGAGTTCTTC
>JASFGF010000272.1:0-4546 GCA_050123915.1 Desulfobacterales bacterium
GGCAAGCAAAAGTTCTATTTTCAGTACATTTCTGGTTGACGGCATCACTTTAACAGACTCATCAATTCTATGACCGACCACCCAGATTATTTTCCCTCGGCTTAACAGTATGGGGCATTTTATCCGCTCACTTCGAGGTACTTTTTTATCAATAAAAAATTTTTTTAACTTTTGCGTTCCTCCCACCCCCAATGGTTTAAAAGCGTCTCCCGGCCGGAAATTCCTTATTATCATGGGAAACCTTAAGATATCCTTATCAAAAAAACCAGTGTGTTGTCCAGTATAACGATAATCAAACACCTTTTTCAAACGCATTTCAGTAAATTTAATGGTCGCGCCTATTTCTCTAATAAACACAGATCCAAGTTTTTCGATTTGATATTCAAACGTAAACGTGTCAGATTGATTTCCTCTTTTACTCACACCATACGACGTACGTCTTTCTTTAAACACATGGAGCGCATCCCGGTCTCTTTGAATTTTAATACGGTCAGGCAAGTCCACTTTTCCATAGGCCGATCCTTTCTCTATAAGGCCAATGACAGAATTGACATTCACAAACCGAATACGCCTTAAGTCTCCCTTTATTTTTTCAATGGTCGTTCTTATGATCCGCCTTTGCAGTGCAGGGTGGTATCGATTAAGCATCGAAACAGAAAGAATGATACAATTTTTCTGAACACCCAGTAAGGTCTTTTCATAAAAAGGGTGAACCACATCATCTATCCATTCTTCTTCGGATCTTATAATTGACGAAAGCCGGTTTAGTGTTTCAGAAATATTTGGGTTGTACGCTGTTTTTATCAACGGAATTAAATCATGACGCACTCTGTTCCTTAAGTACTTTGTGTCCGTGTTGGATTCGTCAGAAACATATTCTAATTTGTTTTGACTTAAAAAAGCGATGAGTTCGGATCGATTTAGCTCTATCAACGGGCGGATAATCTTATGGTCTCTTACGGGAGGTATGCCTGAAAGACCCTGTGTTCCACTTCCTCGAAAAAGATTCATTAAAATAAGTTCCGCATTGTCGTCAGAATGATGTCCGACAGCAATTTTATTGTACTGCATTGTATCCGCAACATTATTTAAAAAGGTATAGCGAACCCGCCGGGCAGCTTCTTCTAAAGAAAGTTTGTTTTCGATCTGATACTTTAAAACATCCTTTTTATGCGTGTAACAGGGCAAATCATACTTTTTGGCCAGAACTTCAACAAATTGAGCATCTTTATCCGAATCATTCCTGCGAAGACAGTGATTTAAATGGGCAACACCCAGTTTGAGAGAAAAACGAGACGCAATTAAGAAGAGTACATGAAGCAGAGCAACCGAATCAGGTCCTCCGGATACACCAATAATAACCGAATCTTTGGGTTCAAGCATTCCATAAGTTTCAATGGTTCTTTCAACAGTTTGTAATAACTTGCTCAAGTTTGCCATCCTGATATGGCTATATGTGGTTTTAAAAAATCCTTCGTGATCGCCTAAGTCGTGTTGAGGATGAAGCAACAGACTGAAAGAAATATTCTGAGGAAAAACATTTTTATGGACCGAAATAATCCGATCTTTAAAATATCATAATATATTTCAGCGTGTTATATATGTAAAACTCTTTCAAATTATGATATAGTGGTCTGTGGTTGTCAATAAAAAACACGAAAATCCTATCTCATAACCTTGGCTTATCCTTATCTTAAGGTGAAAAAAAGATAGCTTTTTTTACCTTGAAAAAATTTTTTATCGATTATATTCATGATAACGGTTGTGCTAGGCGGGGAGTTAGCGGTGCCCTTTTCCCGAAATCCGCTTCATGCGGGGCTGAATTCCCCCTTAAGGGTTTGAACCTGGAAGCCTATAGGCCAATCTGGTCGGCCGCCGCGCAACAGACGGTTACGAACCTCGTCAGGTCCGGAAGGAAGCAGCGATAAGTAATGCGGTCTGTGTCGTGGTTGATCCCGGTCAATTTTTTGGCTTGTTATATTTCAGCAAGGATTCGAAAGGGGGTGCACAACCGACTTTTTCCCATGATTTTTCACATCGTTCTTTTGTTCTCTAAATTCCTGAACCTATAATATAAAATTCCTATTTCCGGCTTGACAATATTCCAGGCAGTCTTATTTTTTACCGATGTCGTAATATTGGTGCAAAATTTTAACGGCTACGCAGCAAATATTCAAAAAAATCAGGAGATAACAAGGTTGATGGCAAAAGGAAAGAAAGTCAAAGTTCATACAAAGGTTGAAGATACCGGAAAAAAAGATAACGCCAATAATAAAAATGAGTTAAGTGAAAAAGACATCCCTGAGCCTCTTGACCCCTTCAAAGAGATGGAGGAAAAGGTTGAATCCCTTGAAAAAGAGGCCAAAGAAACCCACGACCGTTTGCTCAGGGTATCCGCCGAGTTCGAAAACTACAAAAAGCGTGCCACACGCGAAATGAATGATTTCAGAAAATTTGCCAATGAAAGCTTTATAAAGGCCATGCTCCCGGTGATTGATAATTTAGACCGCGCCATTGAATCTTCAAATAATGAAAAACACGCAGACAGCTCAATGGTGGAAGGCGTCAATATGACCCTTAAAGAGATACTCAAAGTATTGGAGCAATTCAGTGTAAAGCGGTTTGATTCTTTAGGAAATACTTTTGACCCTGGTTTACATCAGGCCGTCATGCAAGAAGAAACAGAAGAACACGATGATAATTCTGTGATTAAGGAGTTGCAAAAAGGATATATGATACATGACAGACTCCTGAGGCCTGCCATGGTCGTCGTCTCTAAAAAACCTGAAAACCGGAAGAAAAAAGAACATACAGAATAAAAGGAAACATATAAAAAAGACTATCGTAAATGTTAGGAGGAAAACAAATGGGTAAAGTCATTGGAATCGATTTGGGCACCACAAATTCTTGTGTAGCGGTCATGGAAGGTGGTGATGCAAAAGTTATTACCAACCCTGAAGGAGGACGTACCACCCCTTCCATCGTCGCTGTTTCAGAAAGTGGGGAAAGATTGGTGGGTCAGATTGCAAAACGGCAGGCCATTACAAACCCCGAGAATACGGTTTTTGCAGTAAAAAGACTTATTGGCCGACAGTATGCATCAAAAGAAGTTCAGGATGATATCAAAATACTTCCCTACAAGATTGAACAGGCCAAAAATGGCGATGTGCGTATAAATTTGAGGGGCAAATTGAACAGTCCGGCAGAAATATCATCCTTTATTCTGGCCAACATCAAGCATACCGCCGAGGAATATCTTGGCGAAAAAGTGACAGACGCCGTGATTACAGTGCCTGCCTATTTTAATGACAGTCAGCGGCAGGCAACCAAAGATGCCGGGAAGATCGCAGGACTCAACGTGCTCAGGATCATCAATGAACCCACTGCTGCATCCCTGGCATATGGCCTTGACAAGAAAAAAGAAGAAAAAATAGCTGTTTTTGATCTGGGTGGAGGAACATTTGACATATCGATTCTAGAAATCGGTGAAGGCGTTTTTGAGGTCAAGGCCACAAATGGCGATACCCATCTTGGCGGTGAAGATTTCGACCTTAGACTTATCGATTATCTTGCAAGTGAATTCAAAAAAGATCAGGGCATCGATATAAGAAATGATAAAATGGCGTTGCAGCGGCTTAAAGAGGCTGCTGAAAAAGCAAAAATGGAGCTTTCCACATCTATTGAAACAGATGTTAATCTTCCATTCATCACCGCCGATGCGTCAGGTCCCAAGCACCTTAACATAAAAATAACCCGGGCCAAACTTGAAGCGCTGATCGGTGATCTTTTAGACAACCTCGAAAAACCCTGTCGTATTGCACTCAAGGATGCGAATCTGACACCCAATGACATTAATGAAGTTATTCTTGTGGGTGGTATGACGCGTATGCCGGCGGTTCAGGAGCGTGTAAAGAAAATTTTCGCCAGAGAACCGCACAAGGGCGTTAATCCCGACGAGGTTGTAGCTATTGGTGCGGCCATCCAGGGTGGCGTGCTTAAAGGAGACGTTAAAGATGTTCTCCTCCTTGACGTAACCCCTCTATCTCTGGGTATTGAAACCCTGGGCGGTGTTATGACGCGTCTCATTGAAAAAAATACCACCATTCCGACAAAAAAGAGTCAGATTTTTTCAACCGCAGCAGACAACCAGCCGGCTGTTTCCATCCACGTATTACAGGGAGAACGGGAAATGGCCGCCGGCAACAAGACTTTAGGTCGTTTTGAACTTGTGGGAATACCACCTGCACCCAGAGGTGTACCGCAAATTGAAGTCACATTTGACATCGATGCCAATGGTATCGTCAATGTTTCTGCCAAGGATATGGCCACCGGTAAAGAACAATCTATTCAGATAACAGCCTCAAGCGGACTATCCAAAGAAGAAATCGACAAGCTAATAAAAGATGCCGAACTTCATGCTGAAGACGATAAGAAAAAAAGGGAACTGGTAGACGCCCGCAACCATGCCGACGCACTGATCTATTCCACAGAAAAATCGATTAAAGATCTTGGCGACAAAGTTGATGCCGAAACCAAGAGCAAGGTC
>JASFGF010000273.1:0-4517 GCA_050123915.1 Desulfobacterales bacterium
ACAAATCAACAAAACAAAAAACTTGACTATTTATACTCTGACCGGAGAGCTGGCTTTAGATGAAATTCATAGTGCAATAAAGTCGTTTTGGGAAGCCCATGAGTTGACCATGAAAGCCTTGTGGGATGTACGACTCGCCAAATTGAACAACCTCAAATCTTCAGACATGGAAAATGTTGCAGCGATTATCGGCCAGTACGCACATCGTTTTGAAGAACGTAACGCCGGTAAAACAGCGGTTGTGGCGCCAACTGATCTTCAATATGGTCTTTCAAGAATACTGGGGACATTCTATGAAATCGAGGATTTCCCAACCCAACTCAAGATATTTCGCGATATGGATGAGGCTATAACGTGGCTTGATCAAGATGACTAGAACCTATCTCAAAAAAAATCTAAGTGCCCATGGCTCTGTTGCGAAACGGTTCAAAATGCTCACATACTACGTGTATGCTCTTCTTTTTCACCGTTTCTCGCCCCCGATTCTCGGGATTTCGCAAAGCTCAACTTGCTATTTCTGAAACCCTAATCTTATTTTTGAGATAGATTCTAACCTATTTGTTCTCTTGACTTTTACAAAGAATACCGCGTTTTGTTTTGGTGCTAAATGGAGAATTTAGAAAAAGCGTTAAAATCTTTTATGACCGGAGATATCCCTGTTTCGGATTTGGCGCATATCCTTTTCCGCGTTTGTCATTGCGAGAAAATTAATTATAAGGAGCTGTCGACAACAGCTTGTGGCAGCATGGATGAAGCGCTATTGACGCTTTGGGAATGGAAACTCGTTATTCCTGTTCGATCATCCAAGTGTTCTGAATGGGATTTCCGGATCTTGTCGGCAGCGCCCGAGGAATTTTATGAAATGCCCAATATTTCAAAAACACTGGTGAAAAACGGGATAGAGACTGGAACATGGGACAGCATTTCAGCGATCCTTGATCTGTTCCAACGTATGGGCGAGCCGGAATGGGAAATAATGCCGGACCTGATTCTCTCCATTAAAAAAAATACCGTTCACAACACGATTAACGGCGCCAGGATCGGTGTTCTTTGCATCCAAAACGGATTGAAGGATAAGACAGGTGCCATGATCGCCATATTAAAAGGCGCCGGCATCATCAGTCCCAAGCTGGCGGCCATCAGCCAGGTGGCAAAATCAAAGTCTCCTCTTTATGAATTCAATCCCAGTGTTTATGCAGAATTCCTGGAAGACCATGAGGAAGAACAATCTATTTAATGCACTTTTGAATTTATTTTCCAAAAGCGATGCTTTTTTACTGACAGCGCTGTTGAAGGATAACCTGTATAAAGAAACGATCCGCTACCAGGAGATCGACGTCAAGGAGAGTCAAAAAAAGGATTTGATGCTTTTGGCCTTTGAAGAGCGGATCCTGATTCCGGTCAAATCCCGGAGCGGCCCTTCATGGGAAGACAAAATCCTTGATTTCAGAGACGAGGGGCGCTATTTTATTCCGCCTGTTGTCAAGTCCGTTGTAAACAACATCTGTGATACCGGGAAACCTTCTTGTGATACTGCTGTCAGAAAGACTTTAGAAGAAGTGACTCAGAAAGATATCGACGGTGCTATTAAATTGTTGCAGTCAACCATGAAACATGCAGACAATTATGTCTTTGAAACGGGACTGCTGGAAATATTTTTCAAAGCGGCAGCTATGGATTGTGATCTTCATGACATCATTGACATCTTTGTCATCTTCGGGATGATGAGCCCTTGCCCCCAAAAATCTCTGATAACCGGCTTGTCGTGGTATGAGATCAATCCAACCCTATACTGGGACAAAACATTTCTTTTATGAGCGGGTAGGATCATGCACGATTAGGATAGCCGTCCGTCTCGATGTCTGAGGCAGACGGCAACCTAATTTCGGAAACATCATTGTTATTCGATAGTTATTTCAAAAGAAATGTAACCTGGATCACGGTTTTTATCCCCTTTTTGGATGCTGGAAAGCGCAGTTTTTTAAGTTTTTGAAGCACGCAGGTTTCGAACGTCTCGGGGATATTGACCCCTTTATTATGATGAACATTTGTGATCTGACCGGCGGAATCTACGACCAGTCTGAAAACAATCGTATCTTTTGATTGAGATTGTTTTTTCAACGCCTGTTTGTAGCAGGTATTAAATGCGTGCATCTGATTTTTTAAAAATTCCCGGATGGATGTTTCAGACAGACCCCCGGTAACCGTAATTTTTCCAAGTTCGATGACGTTTTTATCGCGGACGGCCGCATCCCTTTCAGACTCAGTGGTCAGCCGATCCTCTTTTTTATACGCCAACCCTTCTTCAGCCAGGTTACTTCTCTTTCCCAATACCGGGGGCACAGGTCCATGGAAAGAATATGCTTTTGCGGCAAAAGCCCTTTTTCCTCCAACCGCCTCGTCGGAAACACCCTGGGGCAAAGGAAGGGCTTGTTTGACGGTAACCGCCTGTCCGTCCTGAATGCGAACCTGCGTGTCTACAGCCACAAATGAGGTGTAGGCGGTCAAGAGGTTGTAGGTTAAACCAAGATGTGTCACTTCTTGAATCCGTTTGTCCTGTTCGCTGAGTCTGTTGTAGTCGGCTAACAAGGAAATCCGGTGCCGCGCCCAGAGGTAGCGAAGGGCCGAGTTCGATTCCAGGGCGTTTGTTTTTGAGACATCGATGTTTTTCAAAAAGCGGTGTTTGCCGGTGTAGCCCTGTAAAGAAATGTTACCAAGAGGTCTGCCGCGCCATTTTCCGAAAAGTATCACAGGACGATCCGCCATCACGTCGGGAATGCTCGGGGGTTCCACGTCGTAAACCTCGAATTTGCCGAAGTCTACCTTGATTCCGTTTAATACCGGTGATTCAATGAGTTTGCGGAATTTATTTGCCGTTATCACTGCCTGATCTGGTCTTGTGATGACAAAGGGTTCTCCCATTCCTATTCTGGCCATGCCTTCGAGCAGATGACGGTTGACACTCGAGCCGATGCCGAAAGTAAACATATTGGCATCCCCGAGATTCTTTCGCATCAGGTCAAAAACCTCTGCTTCAACGGAAACATACCCGTCGGTGGCGATGACGATGCTTCGAGAGAATCCTTCGGTTTTAGAAAGAGAGAGGGCTTTTTGAAGTGCCGGCAAAAGCCGGGTACCACCACCACCCCGCTGCCGTTCAATGGTGTTTATGGCACGGGTAATATTTTGGGAAGTGGCGGGCAAAGATTGTTCCGCCATCAACTGGGAGCCGCCGGCAAACAAAAGAACATTGAAGCAATCTGTTGGGCGAAGGTTGCTGATGAGGTCTTTGAGTAATTTTTTGGAAATATTCAAAGGAAAGCCATGCATGGATCCGGATACGTCAACGATGAAGATATACTCACGGGGAGGGATCTGGCTTTTTTTTATTTTTCTGGGTGGCTGCATCATGAGCAGGAAAAAGTTTTCATTCTCTCCTTCAAAAAGCAGAAGGCCGGTCTGAATCTTATTGCCGGCAAGTCGATATTTCAAAATAAAGTCCCGGTTGCCGCCCTGGTTTTCCGAAGGATCAAGGGTAATGGTCGCAAAGGAAGGACCTTTGTAGTCGGTCCGGATTTTGTGCGAAGTACAGGCAATCTCTTTAATGGGAGGACCTGCTGATATATGGACAGACATGTTAAACCTATAGGTCGGCGGCTCTCCCTGATGCAGATAAGGATTGGACGTCCATGTTTCATTAGAGCCTGTTTCGTCGGACGGCTGATCTACGTACCGCGGCCCCACAACCGTGGGATAGGCGAATTCGTAAACTTTGTCTGTGGGAATCAGAAGTTCGGTATATTTGAGTTCAACTCTTATAACGTCGGAAGGCAGGATATTGGCCACATTCATCTGAAACACATTCGGACGGTGTTGTTCCAGAAGCGATGCGCTTTTTCCAGCCTGTTTTGCCTGATTGTATTCATGTCGCGCCTGTTCACGTTCGCGAATTTTAGCTGTGACGGTCCGTTCACCGATGGTCATTTTCATTCCGTAAACAGCGGCTCTTGTGGAGGCCGGAAAGACATAAATGGCCTCTATGGGTTTTTTGCCTTCGTTTTTATAGACCTGTGTGACATTGACATCGGCAATGACCCCTGAAATATGGACATCAGCGTATGTGGATTTCAACGGGAGACGATCCACATCCGGGTCCTGGCTCTCGACCAAAAAATATGGGGACAAGGTTTTGTCAACATTGGTTTCTTGTTGTGCGTAGGAAACAGCGGCTGTCATCAACATAACAGCGAGAGTGACGATGATGAAAAATTTTGTCTTGAGAATCATTTTTTTACCTCCTGTATTTTTTGTTCTTTGGCTTCATTAGACAAGGAGGTTGCGAAAAGGTTCCCAAAAAAATAGGATTCTTCTCCAATTTAGTTGGAGAAGAGGGTTCAAGGATTCAAGGGTTCGAGTGAAAAACTTTGAAAACAAATGTAAACAGTAAATTGTAAATTGTGAACGGTAAATACTTGATAATCAATGGTATCAAATAAACTTTCCGCTATTCACCGTTT
>JASFGF010000274.1:0-4506 GCA_050123915.1 Desulfobacterales bacterium
ATGAAACCATTTATTTTTTCAAGCAATTGTTGACCGAAGAGCTTGAAACACTATTGGGAAAGGCTGGTATCGTGGTTCATGGTTTAATTGAAAACAACTACGAAACATCGCCGGATCCATTGGACCGTGCATCTTTTGAATCAGAACAAGGTACCATGCTTCGAATCAGAGACAGAGAAAGCAAGCTTATTCGGAAAATCCAAAAATCGCTCGAAAATCTCGAAAACGGCAGTTTTGGAATCTGTGAGATCTGTGAAAAAGAGATTGCAATTGAACGCCTTAAGGCGAGACCGATGACGACCCATTGTATTCAATGCAAAACGAAAATGGAGGCGTTGGAAAGATGAAATCATCTCTTTTAAAGACAAAGACAACATCAGAATCAGAAATATCGACACCGAAAAGATCAAGAAACGTCAAATCTAAAGAACATTATAAGAGTTACAGAAAAAAGAAAATAAAATCAGGTAGAAAATGCAGAATTTGTGGAAATGATCCCTCTCCGAATTATTTTTTCTGTCCGTCCTGTCATCATAGAGTCGGAGTGTATGAAGAAAATGAATAATAATTAATTTATCCCCATCCAGATTTTCCTGCCTTGATCGATATTGCAAAAAAAATCATTTTTTTTGCATGGCATCTTTTTATGTTTGATTTAAGTGTTATTCTGATATAAAAATTCTTCCCCAAATAATATAGAATCAAGCGATAAAGACCTCCCTGGTAACATATAAATATTCAGGAGAAACAGATGAGGTATGTCCTGATTGCTTCGGAAAAACCGGAAGTTTATAGAAAAATTCATTCTGCTTTAAATTCGGGATGTTCCATCAACAAAACCACCGAAGTAAAGGGGGTGGTTAAAGCCCTCGGAGAAAAGCGTTATGATCTTATTTTTATTGATCTTGAGATTCTCTTTCGTTCGACCCAAGGCGGCGACTATACCAATGTACTGCAACGGTTCAAGCAATTATGTCCTACAGTTGATATCGTTGTCATGGCCAGCCCGGACATGATCAGGGAGACGGTCAAAGCCGTAAAAGCAGGCGCCAGCGATTACCTTACACTCCCTTTGGATCCGGATGAAATTCAACTGGTAACCGAAGACATCCGCGATTCGATCATTAAAGAATCCGAGCTGGATTATTTAAGAGAGCAGCTCTGGCGATCGGATTCGCTGGAAATGGTTCATACCGATAATGCTGCTGTAAAAGAAGTTTTTAAAAAGTGCCGTTCAGTTGCACCGACAAAAACGACGGTTTTGCTGAGCGGTGAGACAGGTACGGGCAAAGGTGTCCTGGCGAAATCAATTCACAGATATAGTAATCGGGAACATGCTCAATTCATTTGTCTCCACTGCGGGGCCGTCCCGGATACTCTTTTAGAAAGCGAGCTGTTCGGTCATGAAAAAGGCGCTTTCACGGGCGCTATGAAAAAAAAGTTGGGCAAATTTGAAATCGCGAGAAATGGAACCCTGTTTCTTGATGAAATCGGCACCATAACGCCTTCAGCGCAGATTAAACTTTTACAAGTATTACAAGACGGCACTTTTAGTCCGGTGGGCGCTGAAAAGACCATTTCAACCAACGCAAGAGTTATTGCCGCAACGAATTCCGATCTAAAAAAAATGACCGAGGATGGTGATTTCAGAAAAGACTTATATTATCGTCTCAATGTCTTTCCCATCGAAATTCCGCCTTTAAGAGAAAGAAAAGAGGATATTCCTTTACTGATCCAATTTTTTCTAAAGAAACTTGGCAGAGATTTACAAAAGGATATCAACGATATCCATCCTCAGGTCAAAGAAGCTTTAACTAAATATTCATGGCCGGGGAATATCAGAGAGTTGGAAAATCTTTTAGAGCGGGCCTATATTCTGGAGACATCTGATTTGCTAACTCCCGAAAGTTTCCCTGCCGAGTTGTTTGAAAAAGAATCTTCATCAGCTGTTTTATCGATGGATATTGATGTTTCCCTCTCGGAAGCGCGTCGAATTGCCGTGCAAGGTTTCGAAAGACAATATCTCAAAGAGCTTATGTTAAGAAATAAGGGGAAAATAAACCCATCTGCCCAAGAAGCCGGCATCAGCACCCGCCAACTCCATAAACTCATGCTTAAATACGGTCTCCGAAAAGAAGACTTTAAAGATAGAGCCTGACCCTGCCACAAAATTGTAAACACAAGCGCTCTCCCTGAATCGAAATGCGAAGTTGACGCTCTTTTTACCCCACGTCTACGGTCTTACCCATAGGATTCATCTAATTAAAAAACCACATTGGAATTGGAATTATCTGACCATAATCGGAACTATCTGTTCCGATTGTTCACGCAAAAAGTTACATAATTCTTTAATATCTATAGGTTATAATTTGGCACATGTCTTGCTATCCAGAAATCACAAATTCAATTTTTATGTCTAAAGGTGTACTGATGAAATCTCTTGGTAACCATCTAATTATTGAACTTTACGACTGTAAGTCAGACATTATTAATGACCTCCATAAGGTTGAAGACATCCTTATGAAATCCGTTAACCTATCAGGTGCGGAAATCATAGCGCCGGTCTTTCATAAGTTTAATCCGCACGGCGTGAGCGGCGTCATCGTCATCGCAGAATCTCATTTTTCCATACACACATGGCCGGAGTACGGTTATTGTGCGGTGGATATTTTTACTTGCGGAGATACCATCGATAGTCAAAAGGCTTTGATCTTTATGAAAAAAGCTTTTGAAGCAAAATCAATATCCGTTGTTGAAACCAAACGAGGAATCCTGAATTTGCCCGTTGAAAAAATCAAATACAAACCCGAACAGGTGAAGCAAAATGTTGCATGATAAAGAATATACTGAACTCAAATCACGATTTGAACAGGAACAGTCATGGGGGTTGCTCTCAAGTATCGACCTTTACAAATGTAACCCTGATCTGATACGTGACGCTGACAAAATCAAAGAATATGTGAAAGAATTATGTGAAAGAATCGAGATGAAACGGTATGGTGAAACGGTGGTGGTCCATTTTGGTCAGGATCCGAGAGTTTCCGGGTTTTCGATGACACAACTCATTGAAACATCACTCATCTCAGGACATTTTGCCAATGAGTCAAACAACGTATATATTGACGTCTTTAGCTGTAAATTTTATCATCCGTGGAAAGTTGCTGAATTTACAAAAACATTCTTTAAAGCCCAAGATTATAACATTCATATTGTATTGAGAAAATGAAATGGATTCGTGACAAGTGGGCGCCAAATGGAGCGGCCATAAATGTAAAGGTTGTCAAACCACTGGAATCTTATCGTTCCAAGTTTCAGAAAATTGATGTGTATGAAACAGCCAAACTCGGTAAGATGCTTTTGCTGGATGATATCATCATGTTAACTGAATATGATGAGTTCGCTTACCATGAAATGATCGTACATCCTTCAATGCATGTTCATCCGAAGGCAAAAAAAGTATTGGTCATCGGTGGCGGAGACGGAGGAACTGTCAGAGAGATATTGAAACATTCCCAAATCCAAGAAATCCATGTGTGTGAAATTGATGAAGAGGTCATCTCGGTCTGTAAAAAACATTTTCCGACCCTTTCCTCGGGGTTTGATGACACCAAAGTTAAGATGTTTTTTGAAGACGGGGCTGTTTTTATTGAAGAAAGAAAAAGTGAATATGATCTGATTATTGTGGATTCATCCGACCCCATCGGACCGGCGGTAGTGCTTTTTCAGGAAAAGTTTTATAGAAACATATTCGATGCGTTAAAAAAAGACGGTATTTGTGTAACTCAATCGGAAGGCATGTTCTTTGACAGAGAAACCATCAGAAAATTATTTACCTTCAATCGCAACATCTTTCCGATCCTTTACTACTATTTCACGATGGTGCCGACATATCCTTCGGGTACCATCGGATTTTCGTTTTGTTCAAAGAAACACCACCCCATAAAAGACATCTATACCAAAAAAGGCATCAAGACCCGATATTATACCCCGGACATACACAAGGCTTCATTTGTCTTGCCAAGATTTATGGAAGATATCGTCTGACCCTCATCTTTACCCCGGACAGACAGGACATTTTTTAAAAGATCGATACCATGATATAATAAAAGCGAGCGCACGACCTCAATCGAAATGCGAAGTCGACGCTCGCTTTGTTAACAATTATGATTCTGTTTTTTCCAGTACATTATAAGACTTTACGTTAATGACCTTAACACCGTCCTCTTCAATGACTTCGCCGATTACTTTTACGGTCTTACCGACATGATTCAACAAATCGTTGCCCATATCCGTATCTGCAACCTCATACACGGT
Source organism: Desulfobacterales bacterium (assembly GCA_050123915.1). Classification (GTDB taxonomy): domain Bacteria; phylum Desulfobacterota; class Desulfobacteria; order Desulfobacterales; family UBA11574; genus UBA11574. Next base: position 4,315 of record JASFGF010000274.1, read on the forward strand.
GCCGTTATCTGCAACAATCTGATAGTTGTCGTTGATTGTTCCGGTTAAGGTGATTTCACCGGCGAATACCGGATTTGAACAAATCAAAATAAACGAAAAAACGCATATTATCCCTGCTGCAATCCATCTGAATTTTTTATTCATTGTATACCCCTCCAGTTTTTAAATTTAGTTGGTAAAAGACCATCGTGA
>JASFGF010000275.1:0-4501 GCA_050123915.1 Desulfobacterales bacterium
AAGAGCCCTTCAGGGTAAAACCTCGCCCCCTTGCCCCATGGAATCTTGCAATATTTGCGGCGTTTGCAAAGAATAGGTAAAAAATGAATAATCGTTGATGTTGGATATATTTTTAAGGTGGCTTATAGTACTTTCCATAACGGCATTAGTTATCCAATACCTTTCGAATGGTTTCGGCAATATCATGTTTTAAAATCGGCTTTGAAACAAAGGCCCTGATGCCCATGGCCATCGCTTTTTTTTCATCTATTCTTGCACTGAATCCTGTGCAGAGGATTATTGGAATGTCTGGTCTCACTCTCATCATCTCACTGGCCAGAACGTCGCCGGTCATCTTTGGCATTGTCATATCGGTGACCACGAGATCGAAATTGTTTGGACGTGCCTTAAAGTATTCCAAAGCCTCAATGCTGCTGGTTCTCATAACAACTTCATATCCAATAGACTCAAGAATTTGCTTGCCTAAATTTGCAATGGCAGGTTCATCGTCAATAAAAAGGATTCGCTCGGTTCCGGTAGAAATCGGTATGTCAATTTTTTCCTTTGTTGTCAAAAAACTCTCTATGGCTGGAAAAAACACTTTGAAGATAGACCCTTTTCCCGGCTCGCTGTAAGCGTGAATTGTCCCGCCATGACTGTGTACAATGCCGTGAACAACCGAAAGCCCCATGCCGGTGCCTTCTCCTTTTTCCTTGGTGGTAAAAAAAGGATCAAATATTTTTTCCAAAATTTCAGGCGGCATACCATGGCCGGTATCGGCTATCGTTAACATGATATATAAACCAGGACTTAAATCTGAATGTTTGGAGATGGACTCCGAATCCTGTTTCATATCTGAAAGGCTCACCGTTAATATACCCCCGTTATCTCTCATGGAATGGCTGGCGTTCGTACACAGATTCATTACAACCTGATGAATTTGGGTCGCATCGCCCATAAGCAGTGCATTGCTTTGAATGTTCTGCTCGATCACAATGGTTGATGGTATAGAAGCCCTGAGCAACTTAAGGGTTTCCTTTACAAGCAGTTTTGGCTGTACGGGTTTTTGTTCCTGATCTACCTGGCGGCTGAAGGTAAGAATTTGTTTGACAAGGTCTGCGGCACGGTTGCTTGCGACTAAAACTTCCTTAAGGTGTTCATGTTGCTGTGTTTCTTTTTTTGCCTTGTCAAGTGCCAACTCCGTATACCCGATAATTGAGGCAAGGATATTGTTGAAATCGTGCGCAATTCCGCCAGATAAAATGCCCAACGACTCTATTCTCTGGACCGCTTGAAATTTCGATTCCAACTTCTTTGCTTCTGTAATATCCACCAAATTGACGACCATTCCGGCGGCCTCTTTATCAGGACTTTTAATCTCTGCAGCGCTGATTAGAACATCTCGAATATCTCCATCCTTAGTTAAACGACGAGAGTCAAAGCTTATGGTATTATGAGTTTGAAAAAGCTCGTTAATTTTTTGGGTGGTAATCTGCTGTTGATCGGAAGGTACAAATGGAATTTTTTCCCCTTGTAATTCGTCCATCGTCCATCCGAAAACCCTGGTAAAAGCTGGATTCAAATATAAGGGGTGTCCCTGAGAGTTATAAACAACCACCGGATTCGGATTGGAGTTTAAGAAAGATTTTAATTGTTCTTTGCTATCACTTAAGGCATTTTCATATTTTTTTCGATTTGTAAGATCTCTTATGGCAGACATTTGAACCTTTTTGTCTGAAAATTGCGTGGTTTTTCCTCGGATTTCCATAGGAAAGTGTGAGCCGTCTTTTTTTATTCCGATGACTTCATATGGTCCTAACCCTCCAGATCTGATCTGTTTTTTAATCTGGTTTGCCAAATCTTTTGTAGTTGTCAAAGAAATCGCATCTACACCGGCCAACTCATCCGGTAAATATCCAAACATTTTATAGAACTGATCATTTGCTTCAATAATTACGCCTTCATCATGAATAACAACAGCTTCAAAAGTGGCCTCAGAAAGCTGTCGAAAACGCTGCTCACTTTCTCGTAAAGAGTTCTCGGCACGTTTGCGCTCAGTTTGAGCTTCAGCTTCTCGACGCAGAAGGATATGCTGGCGGATGAGCAAGAAAATCATGATGATTGTGATTATCAGGGTCATCAAAAAGAGCATATTGACACTGAACAATAGTTGATCCAGCCGATGGCGTTGATCATTCAGCATCCGTTGGACGGTTATTTGGGAATCATGGTACTGAACTCTGGCTCTTTGATATGCTTCAGAAATGCGGGATAGGGCGATATCAATTGTCATCCCTGTTTCCGGGCCGAAGCCCGAGACCCCTTCAGAAAACCAGATTTGTAAATCGGCAATGGCCGGTGCCACAACTGCGTGGAAAGCGGAAGCATGGATTAGATTGTCAAACACATATGTATTGCGAAGTGCTACGATACCATTGTAAACAGCCCTGACCTTATTGCGAAGTTGTGTGAAGTTTTCAGATTTGGGGTCAATCTTTGTTATTTCAGCGGCAGATACGACTTCAGCAAGATTATCGAGGACAATAGCAAGGTCATGAAGTTCTGTAAGAAGTGTGCTGGGCAAATGTTTTTCTACTGAGCGCAGAGTGGTATTTGTCAATATCCCGGCTGTGATGACGGCAACAATGACCAATACCATAGCGCTCCATAGCAAAATCTGAAAAAATGAACGAGACTGCTTCATCGCGTATGAGTTTCCTTTGGATGCATGCCATGTTCCCGGTAAAAACGTTCAGCACCTGGATGAAGCGGTATCGAAATGCCTACCAATGCTGTTTTTAGAGAGATCGACTTTCCTTGGGGGTGCCCTGTTTTTAACAGGTTTAGTGTCCGTTTACTCCACAGGGCGGATGTTACTTGGTAAACGAGATCTTCATTCATTGCTGAATTGACCACCAACAGGGCATAAACCTGAAGGGTGGGGGTGTCGGTGATTCCCGGATAAGTACCTGCTCGTATGTGGGCTGGTACAAGATAAGGGAATTGTTTGTTAATTCGCAATGCCATTTGTGGCGTAACGGGGACAAGTGAGAGCCCGATACCGGACAATTGAATTACCGCTTCCATAGGAGCTCCCGCCATCATTACAAAACCTTGAAGTTCATTATTTAACATTTTGTCGTAGGTGAACACTGGTTTCAGATATACAGGTAATAAATCTTTTTCAGATAAACCGTGTGCATCAAGAACAATTCGCATGACCGACAAGGTGCCTGAGCCGACCTCATCGATGGAAATACGTTTTCCTCGAAGATCCGATACACTGTGGATATTTGCATCTCGACGTGTGACAATTTGAAACTTTTCTGGATAAAGACTTGCAACAGCTCGAACAACGCGGGCGCTTTCATTTCCAGAAAAGGCATGTTCTCCATGAAATGCCCAAGCGGCAACATCGGCCTGGACTAAACCTGCCTCGATTTCTCCGGATACCACAGCCCGAACGTTTTCTATGGAGCCGGCAGAGTTTTGGGCCACACCGATATATCCAGGGACTCCCTGCGCCTTGGTTTTTAGGGCCTTTTTTTCTGTTGAAGGCGTGGTCAAACCTTTCGCGATCAATTTGCCTATGGGATAATAGACACCTGTAAGCCCTCCGGTTCCGATTCGAAACAGATGTTTTGTATCTCCAAAACACGGATCAAAAATGGCAAATGTTAGAAATATCACAAAAATTATTAATGCCGGTAATATCTGATTGCGGTGAGGACTGCACCGTATAGGAATTCCACATATTATTGGAACTAACTTTCTTATTTCATAAGTTCTAATCGTGTAATCTCGTTGTTTTTCATTCATTTCATTTTTCCTTTGGTGAAGATAACAAAAGATTAACCACAATCTTTTTCTAACACTATATTGAATCATATATTATCAGGGTACTGAGATTTAATGTAGATAAGACCTGGTATACTATTAAGAGTTCAAGCAAATAATCTCAGTGTTGGAACAATTCAGGCAGAATTTCAGGGGAGCTCATGTCGATTCTCCTAATAAGTTATATTTATAACAAGCTAAAAAACTTATATCAAGTATTTCAAACATGACGATGTTCATTGTTGGGAATTATCTGTAGATTAAATGGGGAAATGTATCTATATATGTATTTTGAAACGGCTTCTAAGTATGTTTACTCCACGATTTAACTCAAAATGGCCATAAAGAAAATTGGTTGTTCAGAGTTTCTTTTTTTCCTGCCATGGATATGTCACCCGGGAATGGAATGTGGCCTCTATGGAATGGGTCAGAGTCTCAACAATCTTTGCTATATCGCTCGTAGAGACATTGCATTCATCGAATTGACCATCGGCAATTCGTTTCACAATATTAAGAAGAATCATTTTTTCGATTTGTTCCTGTGTCGGCGCCTCCATGGATCTAAAAGTAGCTTCCACCGAATCCACTATCATCAATATTGCGGCTTCAAGGCTTTGGGGCTTTGGACCTGGATACCGGAAATCCGTTTTACGGGGTTTGGATTTGCTATTTGCCTTAGCAGCTT
>JASFGF010000276.1:0-4487 GCA_050123915.1 Desulfobacterales bacterium
CAACTGCCGGCATCCTGATCTGGATTGTTTACTATTACCATCGCAGCAACCGCTATCCCGAATAATTTAAAACTTGAACTTTGGAAAAATTTTATCTGGTTACCCAAAAATATGAAGCTTCCGACACTTTTCGTACATCTTTTACCGTCTATAGGGTTTATTCTAGCCCTGGTACTGCTGGCACATATTTTGAGACAACGAAGATCGCCCACAAGCACACTGGCGTGGTTAATGGCTATTGTCTTTATCCCCTATATCGGTGTGCCGCTTTATTTGATATTCGGCGGTCGCAAAATGACAACCATGACGGCGTCGAAACAGATGCTCCCGGTTTTTTCTCCAGCGCAGTCGCCACACGACGGTCTATATCAACCGTTGGCCTCACATATCTTCAGGGGAGGATTCCCGCTGACTCAGGGCAACCGTGTTGAAATTCTTTCCACAGGAGAACAGGCGTATCGCAAAACACTGGGGTTAATCCAAAGTGCAACACACACGATTCATATTGCCACGTTTATTCTCGGTAAAGATACAACCGGCAGAGCGATTATCGAAAATCTGGCTCAAAAAGCTTCCCAGGGTCTAAGGGTTTTTCTGCTGTTGGATGCGCTTGGTTCGAAAAATATTCATCGAAGCTTCCTTTCACCATTGTTGAACGCAGGCGGACAGGTGGCTTTTTTCATGCCGATGCTTCACCTACCTTTTCGTGGGCGAGCCAACTTGAGAAATCACCGTAAAATATTGTTAGTAGACGGCACGGAGGCTATCATAGGCGGTATGAACCTCGCCGATGAATATATGGGACTCGACAAAAGTGTCGATTACTGGCAGGACCTTTCACTTCACATTGACGGACCTGCCGCTGCACAAGCATACGAGATTTTCCGCTCAGACTGGAAATTTGCCGCTCGCGAAGATATTGACAGCATCAAGCCCTCTGTCGGATGGAAGGAGGAAACTCCAGGCACACTGCTGCAGTTCATGGCCAGCGGTCCGGATGTGGAGGGTGACGCTTTGCGTGATGCATTGATTGCCGAATTATTCCGCGCGACACAGCGGGTTTGGATTGTTACTCCCTATTTCATCCCCGACAATCTACTGCTGGAAGCGCTTTGCATGGCCGGTAAAAGAGGCATTGATCTACGCCTTATCATTCCCAAGAGATCAAATCATCGCTTGGCGGATATAGTTCGCGAGGATTACCTGTCCCAGCTCCAAGAATCTGGAGCCAATATACTTCTCTATCTCCCCCGCATGCTGCACGCAAAAGCTTTGCTCATCGACGATGTCGTCGCGGTAACCGGCTCAGCCAACATGGATATGCGAAGCCTGATGCTCAACTATGAAGTGGCTCTTTGCATATATTCACCAGATGTCATTGATCATTTAGATGCCTGGATGAAATTGCTTATGGCCGAATGCAGCGTCCGGAGACCTCACCGGAGTTCATCTCTGTCCATTATCGAGGGTGTTGGGCGTCTTTTTGCCCCTCTGTTGTAAACCTATCTCTTGTTAAAACTTCTTCCTTATGAAGAACACCAATGACCTGTCGGGAAGTATCCTCCGGGGGATAGCTTGAGAAGTGTGCGGAAAAAATCAACACTACCAAAGTTTTTTCTTCATGATTAAATAAACAGCCATAATACGTCGTCAAGAATCTTCAATTATCTGGGCCATTGATTTTTGTATCGGGATAGTTTGCATCATCGCCTCCTTTTCGGTTTTTATATAGTTTGATTCATTTTTATAATGTTATCTGTAGTCGCAGTTGTTTTTGCCTTCACCGCGCCCTCTCGGGGTCCCGTATCTTGTGGGGAGACTGGAAACCATCATCTGGATGATGGTTTCCAGTCGTCATTTCATGCCTCGTTTATCCATTTTTCTTGACCAGAAGAATAGAAGCGGGCAATTTGCGTAAAATGGCATCGTTGGTACGGCCAAAAAGAAAATGTTCCAAACGCCCTTCTTCATGGGCCAGCATAATGATCAGATCGATCTTTTCCTCTTCGACGACCTTCTTTATTTCTTCCGCCGGTTGGCCGTCCTTCACCCATACCGTAACAGGCAATCCCTTATCTTTTTCGATCTTCACCATGCGATCCAACCCTTTGCGAGCATCAGCGACCATTTTTTCATATTCGTCGTGGAAGCTTGGCACTGGCAAGTTCCAGCCTTCTAAATTGAACGGATCATGAATAACGTGCAGAAGGTAAAGATGTGCACCATACTGATGCGCCAAAGAAATGCCGGTTTCAACCGCTTCGCGGCAATGTTTTGTTGATCGACTGACCACAAGAATGTTTTTAAATGTTTTCATTGTTTGCCTCCTTTGATAATTTTTAATATCTTAATATTTAAATGAAATTCGCAAGCACCGGACCCGACGAACCTCAACGACCTGTCGATTCTTGTGTCAAGACCTCGATGATGCTTTCAAATTCCCGGGTCTTGTTGAAAAAGTGATCGGCACCAGCCCGAATACTCTGATGATGATATTGCGGATAATCATAATTGGTCATAATAATGACCTTGATTTCAGGCTGAAATTCTTTAATTTCGCCAAGTAACTGGATACCGCTTTTGCCGGGCAGACGGATATCAAGAAGAACGGTATCGGGCTTGAGAATGCGAATATCGTTGAGTGCTTTATCTGCATTGCCGGCTTGTCCGATAACTTGGACATTTTCAACGTCAGACAGCAATTCGTACAGTCGTTTTCGCAGTTTGACGGAATCATCGACAATGTAGACTTTCTTCATGGCGTCCATCCTTTTTATTTTAATCTTAGAATAATCAATGCAACGCGTTATAGAAATCGGACATCCTCTGATCTTGGTGTAGGTGTTTAGCGCAATCGACTGTCGGCGATTTTCCGACAAACTTTTTCAAACAAAGCGAATCCTGAAGTTTATCATTTAATATGAATGATTTTATAATGTTGAATATCTTTCTCCATTTACGCCACGTTCAACTGCGAAGAAAATTATACCGTCTAAACCGTGCCATGATGTTGACCCGCATGGGGCGTAATGATTTGTTGAGCCCGTTTAAGAAATCCGTCATGGCGCGGACCCTCCATGGCAAAATGACGATAAACGCTGACTTTAGCCCAGTCCGTAAGAAACGCCCAGGCAATGGAATATCCCCAAATCAGGGCAATTTCTGTCCAGCGTATCGGTGTAATGAGCCCAAATCCATATGCTGCCAAAAGGGTTCCGAGCACCTTGGTCACGATTCCCGACCAGATCATAATCGGCGCTGGATAGGGTTTTTTGAGAAAAAAACCCTTATTACGGGCCACAAATAGCGTCAGATGTCCGGCCACTGCCATTTTAAGGAAGATATAGGTTTGTATCTGAGGGATGCTTAAATTCAGCCAGTTAATCGCCAGGTATAACATAAGAAAACTACCCATAACCCCTGTTAAACCCATGACCGTGGAAACCACAATAATCCGGTGCATATTCCAGCGTACCGGTTTTGGATCGAGATACGTCCTGTCGTAAGCAATGGTCATGATCGGAACATCATTGAGAAAAGCAAGCAGAATGATCATAATGGCGGTGATGGGGTAAAAATTGAAAACCAGCATCGCCAGTACCACGAAAATCATGATTCGAATGGTTTCTGTGATGCGGTAGATGGCATATGAATTCATTCGTTCGAAAATCCGGCGGGCTTCTTCAACTGCATTAATGATCACCGATAGTCCGGAAGCCGTGAGGACCAAATCCGCTGCTGCACGGGCCGCATCGGTGGCGCCGCTTACCGCTACACCCACATCGGCTTGTTTCAGGGCCGGTGCATCATTCACGCCGTCGCCGGTCATGCCGACGATATGGCCCCGGGCCTGTAAGGCTTTGACGATGCCGTATTTATGCTCTGGGAACACTTGGGCAAAACCATCCGCATTTACAACCTGCTCTGCCGTATCGGTGGCCATTTGTCCTTCTTTCTGATTGGCGGCAAGAAGCCTGTCCGCCAATTTAATGTTTTTCCCAAGGCCAAGCTGTCCGGCGATCTCACGGCCAATGGCGAGGTTGTCTCCGGTTACCATTTTGACCTGAATGCCATGTGCCTGGGCCTGGGCAATGGTGTCGGCCGAATCCTCACGAGGGGGATCATAAAGCGGCAGAATGCCAAGAAACTGCCACAGTCCATTATCTTCAGAACGTGCGACACCCAGGGTACGATATCCCTTGGCAGCAAAATCGTTCACAGCCTCTTCTACCTTTGTTTTGATGCCATTATCCACGTCACTCATTCCCAGAATAACCTGAGGCGCTCCTTTGGTGACCTTGAAGGTCTTGCCTTGAGTATCCTTAATAGTTCCTTCCGTGCGTTTGATTACAGGGTCGAAGGGTAGAAACTTAAGTTGATTGTACGTCTTCAACATTTCAGTGTCTTGAACTCCGCCGATTACCGCCAAGTCGATAGCATCCTGGTTTTCGGATTTTGAAGCGAGCGCAGCAGCTAAAATTAGATCC
>JASFGF010000277.1:0-4474 GCA_050123915.1 Desulfobacterales bacterium
GACGTTATTGCAGCTATCTAAGGTTCCCATGCCTATGAGTATTTGAAAATTAATCAAATAAAAAACAGGCACGATTCGTGTGATCACCATTTCCAGATCACAACCCAAGGGAGTTTTCAGATAGCTGATTTGAAAATAGAAAATCTTTTAATTTAAAGAAGAAAATTTTGGCTCGATGCGCCTCAAAGCCTTCAGGATCGGACCCGTATCATCCTGTTCTTGGGCTGCTATCCCTAAGTTCTTGACCTTGTTACTATAATATTCTTTAGCTTTTTGTGAAACATGCTCTAATGAATTTCGAAAAAGAAAAAGCATTCTTGGATTTAAAAGCAGCCCCTGTTCAAAATTAGTCAGATGATATCTTAAAAATTGAATACGATACTTATATCTCATTGAACGGGCATAATTTAACTCAACTAAAATGCGTTCGTAAAGGTTAACAAGGGAGATTGCCATCGCCTCCTCAGTTAATAACAGTTCGATCAATCTCTGTTTGGAGGTTTTTTCTAATGATTTGAATACCAGTTCAGAAACTCGGAGATAGTCTTCTGGAGATGCTACGAGGTGATTCAAATGCGGATTCTGGACAAGCATTGTAGTCAAATGCAAAATATCATCATTAATATTATTAATGGTTGAAATGCGATCCCTGTCTATATTGGTCTTGGTTGTATAAACTGCAGATGTGACAGCAACAATAAGCGATAACATTGAAAAAATAATAAAAAACCATGTGCTCATGGGATAGCTTTTTTTATCATGGTCGATTGGATTGTTCATTTTAGTAAATACCAACGCAGATTGTCATAGATTATGTTGTAAATCTTACAAACTTATCATGGATTAAGAATGACAACGCGAGTTAAAGGTTTAGCAATTTCTTCAAATACATGTGTTATCAAAAATTGAATGGGTATTTTAATGTCTGTAAAAACTTTAGAACTGCTATTTAAATTCTTTAGTTCTTCCTAAAAACTTGCCAACAAGCATGGCAACCAAAATCGTCAGATAAAGCTGTCCAGTAACGGCAATGATGATCGTAATAGATTTTGCTGAAGATGAAACAGGTGTGACATCGCCATATCCGAGAGTTGTCATGGTAACAAAGCTAAAGTAGATATAATCGTGAAACCCCTGTGCAGTACTCCCAGAGAAATTAATAACCCCTGCATCCAGATTAAAAACAATCTCTCTCAGTTTCTCTATCATGGCCAGCAGCACTGCACCTAATATTCCTATAAGCAGATAACCATTAACTGAATTGATCAAAATGATTGAGGTGACATTTTCACTTCTGGCGATATGCCTGATCATAAAAACCGTAATAAAAGCGTTAAAACAAAAAAAGAAAAATAAAATGGTTACGCCTAAAAATTCATTGGCGATAAATAAGTCTATCCAAATTAAAAATATGGTAGCTATTCCAAAGCCGATAAGAATGTTTTGTTTTTTTTCAGAAAATTCGAGTGAAAACGTGCTGGAGAGAATTATGGCCGTAAAAATGATATTCAACATGATCTTGCGATGAACAGATAATTCCGGATAGAAAAAAACGAATATTAATAAACAAATTAAAAGGATTAAATTATTTCTGAAAAGTTTATTTTGTGTCATAATAAGTCTCATTCAAACTCTGTATGTAATAGTTTTTTGGTTTCCAAAAATGTGTTTTACTTTCTAAAATAGAATCCAGTCACATACGTAAAGCTTTAAAAATATTCAATTATAGATAGACTGATTCTTCTTTCTCCTCTTATTTCTTAAGAGGAGAAAGAACAGGGTTGTTCTCCGCAAGAATCGACTTCAATCTTTCGATGTAATCTGATGGAAAAGTCCAGATCGGTTTTTCTTTTGTACGAGTAAGACCCCGCTCCATCGGTTTTAAATCGTATGCCAGTGTCACCAGTATGTCGCTGCTGGCCCAGGGGCTTTTTCGAAAATAAGCATGCCCATTCCCGGTCATTGACCCCTCTGCATCGCTAACATCAATAAAATTTAAGTCTTCAATTTTGAACAATAATTCTGCAAGATGTTTTTCGATCTTTTCATCTTTTTCCAGTTGTCCTAATCGTTCCCGTGATAATAGAAATTTCGACACTCCAAGAGCCTGGTCCCCCTCTGACATATAGATACTCATACTGCGCGACACATTCAAAGCGCCATCAAGGAGCATATTTGCGAAAAATCCCCAGTCCACATCGCTGCCTACAAGAATCACATGACCAATTCGCAGCTGTTTATGAATTGTTTGTTTGTCTTGACCATTGTGTATCAAAGCCAATGAATATATAGCCTTTGTGACCAGACGGGTTCCCATGCTGTAGCCCACTATATGGATTTCACGGGCAGTAGTCTTTTTTGAGAGGAACTGCAAAAAGAGCCTTAGGTTTCGTGCTGAGTCCGCAGCAGTTTCAGCATCTGAGGCATAGGCCCATAGGCTTGGCGTAGAAGGCCAGGCAAAGGCAATGATAACACCTTCATAGCCCAGATAATGCCAAAGTTCGCTGGCGACGATAAGCGGATTTTCAAAATTAACCTTGTAACCGTGAAAATATACATAGATGTCCTTGTTTTTCGAATTGGCCAATTTTGCGTTGATGATCGACGCATAATATTCCGCCGGTTCTGTCGATTTTTGAGCCTGCACTTTGGGGGAATCGAATTCCGAGATTGTCGTGTTCAAAATGCCGTATTCTTTCACACCGGTCACCTGCAGAGGAAGATTTTCAGTACGATTCTTCAATAGTGAAATGTGTTTCATCTCCTCCCAGGTGTAATCTCCTTTTCCGAGTTTGACTTCGCCTTTGCCCAGACGAAGCAAGTACCCCCGTTCGTTTTGATAGAATTTTTCCTTGCTCTCTTCAATGGCGGGTTCACGATCTGTGGCATACAGGATTTCGATCGTGCCATCATCTTTTATCGGGCTTGTATCCGAGAAAGGCTGCCATGCACCGTTATCAAAAATATCCGGGGCCGGCATTAAATTCAGTTCGTAAGGCTTGTTCGTGGCACATCCGGTGAGTATCGTAATAAGAGATATATGGATTAACGCACAAACCAACACGTTTTTCAATCGGAATCGAAATGATTGATAATGCATTTCATCCTCCTTCTTATTTTAGTTTATATTGAATAATTCGAGTAAACGCCTCTCCATATAAGGATAGAACGGATTCCACCGGAGCCGAAGCATGTCTTCGGCAGGTATCTGCAGGACACCGCGTTCTCCACGAAGATCCATGTTTCCAAGCTGAATCTTTGAATTGTCATTTGAATCGATCATACCGTAAAGCGGATCATCCATGGGAAATGGCAGCGCAACGTGAGAAAGTGAGTAAATATTAACCGGCCATTTCATATCTAGAGGTTTGCGGGTAATTTTGGTATCGCCTGGTTTTTTTTGGAGAACGACGATATCACGGCTATCCTCACTGGCATTGGTTACAAGGCTGATAGCAAAGGGAAGCTTCGGATCTTTGAATTTGGTCTCGATACTCGACTTGGGATCTTCTATGAGAACGTGCTCTACCTCGGAGAGGCGATTGATATCAAAGAGTACCAATTCATGACCGCCTGCCGGAAGTTTTGCGAACAGTCCATCAACCACGGCACGCGTCGATACCGTCGCATCGACAATAGACTGAAAGGCCAGCACCGGCGGAAATCGGTTTAACTTTCCGGCCGAACTAAGTGATTCAATCCTCAATCGAATTTCGTTGGTGATTCGGTAAACTTGTTCACCGGCGTTCACCGCAAAAGAATTGTACTTGAAGGGGTCGTACTCGGGCAAAATACTATTCCACTCAAGTTTTTTAAGACCGAGAAAGCGACCGAGCCTTGCCTGCCATTTCGCCAGGGCAGCAATTGGCGTGACGCCTATCGAGGGTGAGATCAAAACCATCCCGCTAATCTTTGGCAATGTTGAATCTTCCATCCCCGAGAGAACATAATGAACAGCCAAGGCACCGCCGTTGGAGTACCCCACGATATAGATCGGCCGATCTCCCACTTTTGTGCTCAGATGCCGCATGACCAGACGAACTGCCGCGGCCATGTCCTCCCATTTCATCTGAAGCAGCCCTGAGGGTGCTGTACCGTGGCCCGGCAACCTCAGCCCGATCACCCAAGCACCTGCTGAATGCAATCGACGACCTAAGTTTCTCAGGCTGTAAGGCGAGTCAGACATTCCGTGTAACAGCAACACGCCTGCCTTGGGTGCGTCTGTTGACAGTTCGAATGTACGGTTCCCATTCGGAGACCAGCGGCCAGGATCCGATAGGCTTCCCCGGTGGTAGCGATTGATGAGGTTCCGGTCCTCGGTCGGAATACGGGTAAAGACGCGCTCATGGAGCTGATCAAAAAGCTGTTTCTCCAACGCAAGATAGTCTTCAAAGCTCTGTGCCGGACTGTCTGTAGTGAATTCGGCGTCAAGCTCGATCTGATGCCAGACTTTGAGTTCGGGTCGGCTTTCGAG
>JASFGF010000278.1:0-4474 GCA_050123915.1 Desulfobacterales bacterium
TCGATAAGTTCTTCCAATGCTTGCCAGGCTGGCCTGGCTTCATGACCGGGGATATCTTCCCTGAAGGACCGGGGCGGATGGCTCCCGCCGCTGACCTGGACGATGGGAAGGCCGCCCTGAAATGCAACAGGTACTTTCTGGGCCCTTCCCTCTTGATTGATAAAGAAACCACCGGCTTCATACAGGGTCATGGTCGGCAAAAAAACATCGGCAGTCCGGGCTACTTTAGAATCCAGATAATCCAGTACAACGAGCACATCGAGCCGTTCAAGAGCCTTTTCTAGTCGGGTTCGATTCGGAAAATTGAAATAGGGATCGTTTTCCACCAGGACCAGGGCCCGAACGGTATTGCCTTCAATTTCCGTAAGGATTTTCTCAAAAGAAGTATCGAGATCCGATAGCAGAGCGGCACCAAATGCATTGGCCCCGTTGAACAGGTAAAACAGGCCGGATCCCTTTTTCATGGACATTAAGTGCCGGGCACAATCGGCGGCCAGGCCTGGAACGGTTTTAGGCACAATTTCCGTGCCACAGACAATGATGGGTCGCAAACTCCGACCAAGATCTTTTTCCACAGCCGCCATCTGATCCTGGCTCCAAAGGGGTACGAAACCTTCAGGCACGGATATATCCAAATTTTTATAGGTCTTGAATCCTGAGTCTTCGGCAGTGCCCGATTCGACCATTTTTTTCAGCAAAAACATAAGCCAAAGTCCCATAGCATCGGGAGCCACCGGCAGGTGGGAAAAATCGAAAGGCAGCCCGATAGGTCGGGGATCCAAAAGCGAAACTTTGGCCCCCTTTCTCTGAGCCTGGCGCATGGCCATGGCCAACATCGGGGCTTCGTTGAGAGGATCTACCCCAACGGCCAGTATATAGTCGGCTTTTTCCAGATCACGCAGGGAAACGGCCAGATCAGAATCGAGTTCGGATACAGCGGTTTTGACCTTTATTTCGATATCATGATCTATCCCGTATACGGGCACTTTCCAGCCCTTTGTTCGACAAAGGCGCATTAAAGCTGCCTGAGTTTCCAGGCTGCTCCTCACAGAGCCCACACAGGCAATGGCAGCAGGGCCGAATTCACGGCTGATGCGGTCCAGATCATCAAAAGCCGCTTTGAGAGAATTTTCCCATGAAGCCTCTTTTCCACGGATCTTCGGGTGTCTGGGCCGTTCATCCTGGCCGGCATAATAAAAACCGTACCGGCCGCGATCGCAGATAAAATGACCGTTAACCGCCTCGCTATACTTCGCTTCCTGCCTCACAATCTGACGGTAGCGCGCGCTGACCACGGTATGACACCCCAAAGAGCAGTTGATGCAGACAGACGGGCTGCGCTCAAAATCCCATCGCCGTCCAGTGAACCGTGACGGCTTGTCCGTATAAACACCGGTGGGGCAGATATCCGAAAGATTTCCGGCAAACGGACTTTCCAGCGCGCCCGCTTTGTACCGTCCGAAATAAACACGGCTGCCGATTTGCATGACGCCCAGATCGCGATAACCGGCAAATTCCTGATAGAACCGTGAGCACCGGTAGCACTGGATACAACGGTTCATTTCATGCTGGATCAAGGGCCCTAGATACTGATCAAGATGGGTTCGTTTTCTCCCCTGAAAACGTCTGATTCCATGACCGCCTGCAATTGTCAGATCCTGGAGCAAACAATGGCCGCCTTCATCGCACACCGGACAGTCATGGGGATGGTTCAGCATCAGCCATTCGATCACATGTTTACGAAAATCGACGGCCTCTTCATCAATGGTCGATACCACCATGCCGTCCTTGGCATCGATCATACAGCTCATCTGTATGCCTTTGAAAGGACCCTCTATGAATTTCACCGCACACACACGACAGGCCCCAACCGACCCTAACGCCGGGTGAAAGCAGAACCGCGGAATCACGATGCCCAGTTTTTCGGCGGCATCAATCACCTTGGTTCCCGCAGGAACGTCTATTTCCTGTTCATCGATAATCAGTTTCGGCATGAAAAATCCTTATAAAGGATTGACGATTTATGATTTATAAGCCTCTGGCTTTTTGTTGATTGTTGATTGATTTGTCTCCAACCTCTAATCTCCAACCTTCTTATCTTCATATCTTCTTATCTTCTTACCTTCTTAATTTCTTATCTTCTTACCTTCTTAATTTCTCTCCTTCTCACCCTTGTACCCTGGCCCCTGCCCTAATTTCTCTTTCCTCTTTTCTCTTTCCTATTTCCTCTTTCCTCTTCATTATTCACTGTTCACTGTTTACTATTCACTGTTCACTCTTAAACGGACATTTCTTTTCTCGAATGTGCGCATACACTTCATCTTCAAAATACGCCAAAAGGCTCTCTATGGGTGCGACCCCACCAGGAGCAAAAGCACAGTAAGAATTCCATAGATGCCGGCACATTTGCTTGAGGGTTAAAATAAACTCCTCCTGACCTTGGCCGTGCTCTAGACGCCAGAGCAGATCGCGCATGTACGGGAAGCCTTCCCGACAGGGCGTACACCAGCCGCAGGATTCCCGGGCGAAAAACTCGGTTAGATTCAAAGTGGCTTCAACCAGACAGGTCTTATGATCAAAAACCATGATGGCGCCGGTACCCAGCCGATGTCCGGCTTTTTTCATGGTTTCAAAATCCATCTCTATGTCATAGAATTCAGCAGGCAAAAACGCCGTGGAAGCCCCTCCGGGTAGGCAGGCTTTGAATTCGGCCCCTCCCTTCATGCCGCCGGCATACGTTTCGATGATTTCGCTCAAGCGGATGCCCATGGGAAGCTCATAGCATCCCGGCCGATTGACCTTGCCGCTGACGCAGAAAATTTTGGTCCCTGATCCGGTTTCGGTAAGCGCCAGGTTCCGGAACCACTCGGAGCCATTACGAATGATATTCGGAATACAGAACAAGGTTTCAACATTGTGTGCAACGGTGGGCTGGCCCCAGAGACCCTTTTCCGTGGCATACGGGGGGGGTTGTTTGGGATTCGGACGTTTGCCTTCAAGGGCATTGATCTGGGCCGTCACTTCCCCGCAGATGTAGCGGCCCCCGCTTCGATGAACCACGATATCAAAAGTATAGCCGCTGTCTAAAATGTTGTCTCCCAGGTAACCCGCTAATCTGGCGTTCTCTATCTCCCGTTCCAGTATCCGGGCAGCACCCTCATACTCGGGCCGGATAAAGATAATCCCCTTTTCCGCCCGTGCCGAATATCCTTCGATGATCATCCCCTCGATGAGCATGTGGGGATCCGCATGGATCAGCACGCGGTCCTTAAAAGTCCCGGGTTCCATTTCATCGGCGTTGCATACGATATATCTCGGAAAAGGCGCATCATCGGGCACCGTCATCACCTTGCGTCCGGCAGGAAACGCAGCCCCGCCCCGTCCGAGGAGCAAGGCATCCAGCACCACGGCTCGAACATCCTTGTAAGAAAATTTCTTCAAAACATCGGCCAACGCCGTATAACCTCCACTCGCCCGGTATTCTTCCAGCGTGGCAATCCGGTCCGGCTTGCGATTTTGAAAAAGGACTTGAGGATACATTTACCCAGCCTCTGCTTTCAACTCTTCTAAGATATTATCGAGTTTTTCGGGTGTCAGGGGACCATACACTTTTCGGTTGATAAGTATGGCCGGTGCCCGGTCACAATAACCGATACAGCATACGGGCAAAAGAGTAAACAACCCGTCTGGTGTGGTTTCGCCCATTTTTATTCCTAATTTCTGACAGAGAAAGTCCCGAATGGATTCATATCCGTCCATCCAGCAAATGATACTGTCGCACACATGAATGACATATTTTCCCACCGGTTCACGAAAGATAAAGGTGTAAAACGTGGCGAGTTCTTCCATTTCAAGGGGCGTCATGCCAAGTAGAAGGGCCGCCTCTTCCAGGGCCTCGTCACTCAAGTAGCCGTAATGATCCTGAAGTTCGAACATGACATCCACCACCAGCTCCCGGGGATGATCGACACTCGCTATTTTATCAATCAGTGATTTCTTTAATTCTTCAGGCAGCATTCATTCGTTCCCTATCCCGAATTTAGGGCTAACGGTCGATATCCGGCAATATAAAATCAACGGAACCGATGATGGCAATCAAATCGGATATGGACCAACCCCGGGCCATCATGGGCAACACTTGCACATTGGCAAAACCGGGAGCCCGTATCCGTGTGCGATACGAATATCCCAGCCCGTCGCTGACCACATAGTATCCCTGCTCTCCCCGTGGAATCTCACAGGATGCATACGCCTCCCCTTTTGGGATTTTAGGCCCCCGTGTCACATTGACAAAATGATGAATCAGGCTTTCGATGTCTTTGAGCATGTCCTTCCTTTTGGGGACCACATAGCGGTAATCATCGGTAACATATCGTCCCGGCGGCATCTGTGCTGCCGCCTGTTTAATGATGTTCAGGCTTTGTCGCATCTCCTCAACCCGAACCAGATAACGCGCGTAACAATCACCTTCCGA
>JASFGF010000279.1:0-4460 GCA_050123915.1 Desulfobacterales bacterium
ATCATGATCCTTTTGGGAGATCTCATACACCCTTTCGTTGTAATAATCATAGGTATTAAAAAAAGTGAAACAAGGTTGAAGCACATCAATAAAGGAAAATCCTTTATGGTTGACTGCGGTTTTAATTAAAGACTGAAGATGTTCCATATTTCGCGTGTACCCCCTGGCTACAAAAGTGGCGCCGGCGGATAGCATAAGTTCAATGGGATTCAACGGATCTTCGGGGCTGCCTTTCGGGGTCGAACGTCCTTTAAACCCGGAAGGACTGGTGGGCGTAAACTGCCCGGTCGTAAGTCCGTATACCCTGTTGTTGTGAACAATGAACGTCATGTTTAAATTCCGCTTGGCACTGAAAATAAGATGCTCAATGCCTTCACCATATGCATCTCCGTCACCGGCATGGCCGATCACCGTCAACTCCGGATTGGCCAGTTTAATTCCGGTCATCGGCGGTGGAACCCGACCATGAATCGAATAGAAGGTGTTGACATTGATATAATCCACAATTTTAGCATGACATCCGATTCCCGAGACGATGGCTACCTTATTGAGATCGAGTCCATCATCTTCAAGATCTGACAATGCCTTTTTAATGGACGCCAAGATGCCGAAATTGCCGCAACCGGGGCACCAGGTATTCTGGGCATAGGTGTCCAGTTCTTTGACGGTGGTCATAGTAGCACCTCCTTTACATTGTCAAGCAACGCATCCACGGTAAAAGGACGCGCGTCAAAACGCAAAATCATATCGTCAATGCAAATACCGTGACCGGATATTAGTGTTGCCAGTTCGCCAGTGGCATTGACCTCCACGGCTATAATTTTATCAGCGCCGGACAGGGCTATTTTTAAAGGTTCTATTGGGAGCGGTTCCAGCAATAGGGGTTGAACCACTTTAAGGTTTAGGGCTTCGGCCACTTCTATACACGCCCCTTTGGTGGAGCCCCAACATAAAAGGACGGTTTTTGAATCAGGGTTTCCGTATATTTTCACTGTTTCATATTGTTCAAGCGCTTTTTCCAAAGCTTTTCTTTTGCGCAACCGTTTTCTTTGCATCAGTGAAATTGCCTCTGGTTCCTCGGTGGTAATGCCGTTCTCATCATGTTCATAAGAAGTGGCTTTAACGATGGCTGACGGATTTCCCGGAAAGGCCAACGGTGATATGCCGTTTTGAGTATCCAGATATCTTTTGTATTCTCCCTGCTCGTTCCATAGGAGTGGATTTTCAGGTTTAACTTTGTCCAGATCAGCCTCAAAGCTGAATATGCTTTCACTTAAATGTTTGTCGGAAAGCACAAAGGTCGGAATCTGAAATTGCCATGCGAGGTTCAGGGCCAACCCGGTTGTATAGAATGCCTCTTCGGCATCGCCGGGGGCCAACACAACTCTTGAAAATTCTCCGTGTCCGGCATGGACAACAAAGGATAAATCCCCTTGCATGGTATATGTGGGAACACCGGTGCTTGGACCGGGTCTCTGAGCTTCCACGATAACCATGGGAAGTTCACCCTGTCCTGCCAGACTCAACGCTTCTGTCATCAAAGCGAATCCTCCGCCGGAGGTGCCGACCATGGTCTTTGCTCCGGCATAGGCGGCCCCAAGGGCCATAAGTGCAACACCAATCTCGCTTTCAGGGTGTACGGTAACCACCCCCAATTCCTTTTCGTGGGCTGCCAGATAATGGAGAATGGCCGATGCTGGAGTCATGGGATAGGCAATGTACATGTTTAGACCGGCTTTGACGGCCCCAAGGGCAATGGCTTCATTGCCGGAGACCAGTGGAAGAGGTTTTTGGTCCAGTTTTGGCACAGCCTTTAAAGGGGTTTCAATGAGGTCGTAAGCTTGTCTGGCGACCTGAAGATTCAGATCGATTTCATGCTCCACGGCATCCATAATTACCTTTTCCAGGACAGACCACTCAAGATTTAAAATTCCGGCCAATGCCCCGATGGCTGCGGTATTCCTCATAATCGGCTTTCCGTCAAACTTTTTGACAATGTCCATAAAGTCGATACCCAAACCTTCGGCATCCGCTTTTTTAGAATCATAGAGAATTATCCCGTTGGTATTGAGCCGATGTTTGTGATTATCAACGGCATCCTGATTTAAGGCTACAATGACATCGACCGTCTCTTTGTGTGCAACGATGTGTTTTTCCGAGGCCCTGATGATGGAAAAGTTGTGACCGCCACGTATCAGAGAGGGATAATCATCATAGAAAAATATCCGGTAGCCGATTCGATTCAAAAGTCGGGCAATGAGGTGACCGGCCTGCCGGATACCATCGCCCGCTTTACCACCGACAAGAATCGATATCTCATTCATGGTGTACCTCCTGGGGTCATATAGATAACTGTTGACATTGAAGGATACAGTTTATTGTGCCATTGATCTTAATATAACTCCACACTGTGGCATGTCAAATCTAATGTTTTCGCATGGTAAAATACTATGGGGTCAGATGTATACCTGAATCTTGAACAGACAATCTTGAAATGTTAAAATTAATATAATAATATTTTACAAATCGAATCCAACGCGAAAACAATGCTTTTTAACCCGATTGGTGTTTTCGGAATACTATCATCATTATTAATTCAAGATTGTCTGCCCTCCGGGAGCGCCGATTTCGCCGCATCTGCTACGTTGCAGGGCATTTGCGGTAGAAAACTACAGCTGCATGCCCTGCGCCTTGCATATACGGCAAACTCGACACTTGCAAAATTCAGGTAATGCCGTGTAACCCTGACCCCGTTTTAATCTCATCAATCATCTTCTATGATAATGGCATCGGCGCCGCATTCATCGGCAGCCTGCCTGACAAGCGCTTCGTATTGTGCGGGGATTTCATCCACCTTTACTATGGACCTCAATTCATCCTCATCGTATTCGAAAACTTCAGGACATAAGTCATTACAACGCCGATCTCCCATGCAATTTTCAGTGACTTTTACTTTCATCTTTTTCTCCTTTTTCAACAAATAAAAAATATCCGACCCTTGAACAGTATTTTATAAAACATTGTGCTTAGGGTTAAGCAAACTTCTGACCAAGGGCTTTCCCGTAATCCTGACAGGCACGCGTCCCTTCATCATTTTCCAGGACTTGTTCTTTCAGATTTAATGCACCCAGATCAACCATATCCATTTTGAATACGTAAAGCATGGTATCATATATCATTTCAGCCGATTCACCGCTATGGGTATAAGATCCGAATGCACCCCCCATCTTGCCCACCAGATTGGCTTTTTCCGCCATGAAGAGAAATGTTTTCATGCCCGCAGTGATATCCCGATGATAAGTGGGGCACCCGAATATAAAACCGTCGTATCCTCCAAAATCTTTCTCATCTTTTATATCGGAGATTTTTTTCAGCTCCGCACTGTTTCCGGTGAGGCGGATACCTTCTGCAATATATTCCGCCATTTTTTTCGTATTTCCCATTCTGCTGTAATACGCAATAAGCACTTTAGCCATTTTTATTCTCCTTTAAAAAACGTTGGATGCCTGTGAATTTTCTAATCCACCCTGGAAAAAGCCTTTATATTGGCTTTGCAAACCGGACATGTTTCCGGCGGTTCATTTTCGCAAGTATAGCCACAAACGCTACAAACATAATAACATTCAATGTCTTCAGGATTATCAAGACTGTCCAGGGCCTTTTGGTAAAGATCGGCATGGATTTTTTCAACTTCATTTGCAAAAGTGAAGGTTCTCTCCGCTGCTTTGTTTCCCTCTGATTTTGCTGTTTCGATCATGTCCGGATACATACTTTTAAACTCATGGGTTTCACCGGCAACGGCCTCTTTGAGGTTTTCAGCAGTTGAATTTATTCCTTTGAGAACCCTCAGATGTGCATGGGCGTGCACGGTTTCAGCTTCTGCTGCCGCCCTGAAAAGGTTGGCAACCAGAGGATAACCTTCCTGATCGGCCTTTTTGGCAAATGCAAGATATTTCCGGTTGGCCTGGGATTCCCCGGCAAATGCTTCCTGTAAATTTTTTTCTGTTTGACTCATAAAATCCTCCTTTTTATTCAATTAAATCTTCCATCGTCAGTTCATGGTTAATATCAATGCAACCGATGACACTTTGGGCTCCGGGACACAATTTCAAATAGGATTCCAGCGCATCTTTTGCCTCTGTCCTTTTTTCTTTTGGCAATTTAAGCCAGTAACTGACGTTAATCCGCGTAATTTTCAAAACACCGTCGACGTCTTCGATGTCTCCGGTTACGATGGCTTTAAACTGATCTCGAAAGGTCCGAATCTTTTTGCCGGCCAGCACCGCGGCCAGTGTACCCATCATTCAGCCGCCAACAGCACCGACAATATGATCTAGCGTTGCCGCATGTTCTTTTTCCGGATCAACTTTATAAAAATCTTTGATTCCGCCGTGGACCCCGTAATAGACAGGCTCGGCAAAACCCTTGATCTCTGCTTTTCGGGTAGGTCCCATTTCTCT
>JASFGF010000280.1:0-4431 GCA_050123915.1 Desulfobacterales bacterium
TAAGTCCGGAGGACTTGTGGAGTATACCTATTTCGCAGAATCCATAGATTCGAGAATTGGCACCGAGTGTATCGGCTGTCCGCCGGATGATCATCCCGATGAATGGTATTGCGCATGGCGCTTTAGAATTAAAAACTCGGATAAATAACGTATAATATTTTTCGCACACCTTGATTCTTTGATATAAATGATCGCTATAAAGCAGTAAAATTTGAATTCAGTAAAGGTGCGTATACGTATCCTACCATTGAATATATAAGTACTATAAAAGTTCACGTTTTATTTTCGCAAGCTTCAATAGTTTTTTATAGTTTGTCTGTTGAGATAAGATTTAGGTATCGTGAAAATTTAGATAGTTGCACATCAGTCGAGTAGACCGAGGGAGCTTCCCCCTTAGTCCCTCACGCAACCGAACATGAATCTCTCGATTCATTCGGCTCCTATCGACCAGCCAAAGATCCTGCATTAAATCTCCAGTGTGCAAACAGATTTCGATCGCGACGGGCTATCCTTCGTAACCAAAGTGCAGCCTTCCGCTTTCGCCCTCGCAACCTTCTGCATTTCCTCATCGCCCACTTTCTCAGAGCCTTGTTAAGTTGGTTGAATATCGGATAAAGCGCCGACCTGTAATATTTGCCATAATAATTGATCCACCCTCGCACAACAGAGTTTATGATGCGTGAAATCTCCTCAATCGACTTATCACTCATCAGATGAATTTCCCAGCTCCTGATGGTATCCCCCATGGATTTTGCTGCTTTGTTGCTTAATGCCGGATTGAAGCCTACGAAGAATCTTTTCTTATGTCGAGCCTTTTCTCCGCGAGGTCTGAACGTATAACCCAAGAAATCAAATTTCTCGTTTACATAATTTCCCCGCCTGTAGTCATCCTTGCAATAGACAATCTGCGTCTTCTCAGGATGCAGTTCCAGCTTACATTCCAAAAGCCGCTTTTCAATGACCGACTTTATCCACTCTGCCTGCCTCTCGCTTTTGCAGTGCTCGATGATATCATCGGCGCAACGTTCGAACGGAATATGCGGATGGTTTCGCCTTACCCTCAACCTCGCAAATGTTATTTGCGTTCAGTGCGACAGCTCCACAGTTTGCACAAAAATATGCCCTTGTGTCTTTTGGAACAGTAACATGTTTTTTTCAGTCATTCTTGAACTCCTTATTTTTGGAATAGCTCCTATTACTTTTTTTTCATATCCTTCCCACAGCATTGAAGAGGTACTGAACATGCGTCTTCTCCGATTCCACAACTACATGTTTTTTGAACTCTTAATTCTAAACCACACGATTCACAAAAAAATACATCTCCCTGATTCATTTCGTGACATATTGCCATGAATAACCTCCTTTTTTAAGGTTCAACGCAAAGTTTCTCTTAACCTATAAACAAATTCATTTCTTAAGAGCAACAAACATGCCAATGTATTGCCATCTTATAACCTCCAGTTATTTCACAAAAAATCATCTCCAGACGAGAAAAAATGTATCACAAATAGCAACAAAAATGATACGCCAATGTATCATGAGACAGCAGGTCTGAAAATTTTATGAAAATAGAACTATTATTGATCATTCCTTATAAAATCGTCAAAAAAACAAATTACCTAAAACTGTTTACCCATATTATGTATGGGTAAAAATGTTTTTGAAATTATTTTTGACAAACAATCGGAAAGTTCAATAATCTATTTTATGACATCTTCAAAGGGTGCCATTCCAATCCGCTCAATTGTTTTACCGAGCCGTTCACGCTTTTTTGCATTTTCGTGATAGCACTGTACGAGTTTATCGACAACCTGCAATACCCCGGCATCATTAAGACCCGACACGAGTTCTTCAGCGATCCGTGGTTCGGCACCTACGTTGCCACCGATAACCACTGTCCAACCATCTTTTTTACCAATTAGACCGATATCTCGGACCCATGACCCGGCGCAGCTTAAATGGCAGCCGGACACCGCCATCTTGAATTTGCCGGGCAACTCCTTTTCGTGATAACGCTTGTCCAGTTCCATTCCGACGCCCAGAGCCTCCTGGCGGTCCACCTTGCAAAATGTGGTCCCTGGGCAAGCCCCGATGCTGCGAACACAAAGTCCTACTGCCGCCCCTTTTTCCAGTTGTAGTTCATCCCAAACCTGATCGATATGCTCTTCATCGAGATCGACAATGGCAATACTTGTCGCTCCTGTAATCTTGATGGCCTGAGCATTATATTTTTCGGCAACATCTGCAATTCTGCTAGCCCTGCGCCGACAATGACAACGTCAACATCTTTTGATTTAAAAAGCATTTAATTCTTTCCGAGGTATTTTTTTGAACCTTATTAGATAATCATTTACAATCTGGCGCGCATTTGCGGTCTTGACCCGGCGAATAAGCGCAAACAGACGATCGCAATCGCTCCAATTAAGCAAATTAGCAGTTCGAATACAAGCGAGTTCATTACGGATGTGCGGAAAGGTTTTACAATCAGTCGACAATTCTTCTTTTTCAATGAGCTTCGTATAAATCAACGACCTGGCAGCAAGCAACTCTTGTTGCGGCGTTGATTTGATGTTTGGATGGAATATGTATGTAAGCGTCAACCGGTCACCGGGTCCATACAGATGACCTTTTTTTCCAAGGGCTCTCAGAGCTTTATGGGGTATGAATACGGGTTTGACCTGATCTTGTTTGGGTAATCTTTGTCGCAACATTTGCCACAACGAATAATGAATCGTTCCGGCTTCAATGAAAACGGATGTGTATTTTTTTATGTGCCTGGCCAAGGCCCGGGCTCGAAGGGCGTCACGCAGTCGAAATCGGGCCGCATCATAACGGGCAAAGCCGATAATCGCTTTAACTGTGACCTCAAAGGGTGCGCTCATAACTGTCTCATAGTAATCTATTAGGGCTTTTGTGGCTTCCCGTTCCGCGAGATATACCTGATACTGAATCGATTCCGGCTTTAATTCACCCGGGCTATGGCCCTGGGAAAAAAAATCATGAATATCGAGTAGATTTTCTAAAAACGGTTCTATTTGAATTATTTTTTTCCCTTTCTGATAAAGCTCACGCAAAAGGCGGCAGATGCGGCGGCTGAATTCCGGGTATTCCACGTCAACCGGTAACAAATAGTCATCGATTGAAAGCGTGCCTTGAAGCATCCGTCTAAATCCGGGAGTCGACGGTTCTTCCATGAAAATTACCTCGTGTCGACGCATCAAATCAGCAGTTGGCGGAATAATTTCCGGTCGATGGATTGAAAATCCTATGGTGATATGTTTCATTACTTGCTGTAAATCCTTACTTTTTAAGGATAAAACAATACGCTTCTCATAAAAAACTTTACAAAGCAGTGCATTAGTTTATCTTATAAATATAATGCGCAGTAAATTACAACTTGCAAACATAAATTAATACAAAGAGAGGACTAAAAAACACGTGAAAGTATTTACGGTTGTAATTATCATTTTTTCGGCTTTAATATTATTTGACCACAAGGAAACAATGCCAATGGATTTAACTCAATTCCAATGGAAGAATCGACTGCTTTTAATTTTCGCCCCAGATGACAATGATAGTCTCTTCAAAAAATTACAAAGTGAAATTATTGCCCAAGAGGCTGAAGTGGAAGATCGTGATATGATGGTATTTGAGTTGCTTGGACTCGGCTCATCTCGAATGAATAGGGCTCTTTTAGACCAAAGTAAAGTCGATTCGATTCGTAGACACTTTTCCGTACCCCAAAGATTATTTAGAGTCATCCTAATTGGTAAAGATGGTGGTATAAAACTTAAACGGGATGATCAAATTGACTTAGAAAC
This sequence comes from Desulfobacterales bacterium, assembly GCA_050123915.1. Taxonomy (GTDB): domain Bacteria; phylum Desulfobacterota; class Desulfobacteria; order Desulfobacterales; family UBA11574; genus UBA11574. The sequence goes on from JASFGF010000280.1 coordinate 3,822, forward strand.
CATTTTTGAACTTATCGATTCTATGCCAATGCGCAAAGATGAAATTCGACAGAAAAATCAACGATTTTGAATTTTCTATTCAGATTATTCACGTTCAGTGGGTAAGCGCTTCCTGAGAAACTTAAGTTAATAATGGATATAGTGATGAAAAAGGTTTTGGTTACCGGAGCGACCGGATTTATCGGTATAGAAGTATCAAGACAGCTGGCTGAACGTGACATACGCCCAAGACTGATGGTAAGGCGTCCTGTGCGTGGCCTTATGCTAAGAAATTTGGAAGCCGAGATCATGCAGGCAGATATACGCAGCCCCAAAAGTTTGCAACGTGTTCTAAGTGGAATTGATACCGTTATCCATCTTGGAGCCCGAGCTGCCTTTGAACCCTATCCACGTCTGTATCCATCCATCGTCAAGGGTTCCATAAATCTTATGCAGGCAGCAATTGAAGCTCGTGTCAAAAATTTCGTTTTTGGAGGTAGTCTGCTGGTTTACGGAGATACCGCCAAACCCATCGATCAAAATACAGAACCCTCTCCTGTGTCCGGTTATGGGCAGGCCAAGCTCGAGGCTGAACAGCACCTTGAAAAAATGGCAACAAAAGCCGGAATTT
>JASFGF010000281.1:0-4409 GCA_050123915.1 Desulfobacterales bacterium
TCAACATCTGCCTGAAGTGAAATTCGATGGATGCCAGCCATCTTGATCTGATCCAAAACCCGGAAAAGATTCTGGTATGAAAGACTGCGATCGGCAAAAAGCAGGATACCGACATCTTTCTCGGGTGCAGACTTTGTTTTCAAAAACGATGCCAGATCATTGAGACTGACTTGTTCTTTGTCAACATAAAGGGTTCCGTCTGATTTTACGGTAACGGAAAGAATGAGTTCTTTATCAATTTTAGCAGAAACGGATGATGGAAGCAAAACCGGAAGCCCACGATGCACCGCCATGGAAAGCATGGCATAGATGAAAAACACGAGAAGGAGAAAAACAATATCGATCAGAGGGAGCATTTCGATTCGGACTTTCTTGCTCGTCTGAAAGTCAACTTTCATTTTTAATTTCCTTTGTGTCCGCCGTTTTTGTTGACCAGTTTCTCGTAAACGATTTCAAGGCTGGTGGCATATTTTTCGATATCAAGCGCTGCTTTTTCAATTCTTGAATTAAAATAGTTAAACGGAAATACAGATAGAATTGCTATTCCGAGCCCCGTAGCCGTCGTGATAAGGGCCTGTGCAATTCCTGCGGTTACCGCCTGTGGGTGTTCGATGCCTGTTGCGCCAAGAACTTCAAAAGAAAGAATAATTCCGATGACGGTACCGAAAATGCCTAACAAAGGCGCCACGGTAATCATGGTGTCGATGATCCCCATATATTTTTGCATCAGTTTGATTTCTTCGGCTGCGGCAGATTCCATGGCTTTGGCCATGGAAAAGTCTCGATGAAGAATTCCGGTGACAAGGATCTTGATAATATAATCCTTAGATCCTTGGGTCCTCAATCTTATGGATTCCCAGTCGCCTGTACGACAAAGATGAAGCACCTCGTCAACCAGTGGTTTATTCCTGTTCTTATCCATATTGATCCAGAAAAAAATTCTTTCGATAATTACGGTCATTACGATGATGGAACAGGCCAGCAAAGGATACATGACCAACCCTCCGCTGATAAATAAGTCCAGCATATATTCTCCTATTGATAATTGGCAGATGTCCCCGAATAAGTTCGTGGACACCTGCTATATTCGAAAAAATAAAAAATTAAAAACCAGCCGAAATCCCGGCAAGAAAATTAATTTTAGGTGATGGGAAAAAACCGGTTTCGGTGATCGGGAAAGTACTTATGCCACCATATTCCGAGTATTCTTCATCCGTGATATTGTTAATGTTTAGAAATGCCGTGATCTTTTTCCATTGATACTTCAGTTTCGTGTTGACAATCAAGTAATCTTCCTGATCTTCGAAATTATTTGAAAAGTCACTGATAAACGGGCGCTCTCCTACGTAGACGCCGTCAACGTTTAATGAAAAACCTTTGCCAAGGGTAAAAAGACCGCTGAGTGCGGCTTTATGTCTGGGAACATTCGGAAACGCTTTGTCTGCAAACTGCCCGTTTCGAATGGTTGCATCCGTGAATGTATAATTGCCGTTCAGCGTCACTTTATCAAATGTTTTGGTGACAGAAAATTCAAATCCGTCCCGACGCGTTTTGCCGTCTAGATTTTCGTTTGAAAAACTATTGGGATTATAAATTATCTCGTTTTCTGTATCAATGCGAAAAAAATTTACATTGGCAAATAGACTATTTGTAAAATAATGGCGAATTCCAAATTCATAATTGTCGGAAGTTTGAGGTGTTAGGGTCGTATCAATCGTATTTGTAAAAAAGTTGAAGATTTCATCCAAAACCGGATATCTAAAACTGCGGGCGAAGCTGATATATATTGATGATTTATCATAGAAATTATAATTGGCACCTCCCGTAAACAGGTCTTCGCTCATTGTTTTTTTGTCCGGAGTGCTTGGTTTAAATTTGAATTCCGCCCGGTCATACCGGTATCCGCCGGATATTGAAAAATTTTCCCATGGTCTGATCTCATCATGGATGTAATAACCGTAATTTTTCTTTTTCAGTTCGAATATTCCTGTTGAAGGGGCTCCGAAAAATATAGAATTATTAGTGATGTCTTCGACGACATCCGTAAAGTCGAAACCGACAATCAGACGATTGTTTATTCCCAAGACGGCTTCTTTGAAAATAATTTGTGGGGAGACGGCGATGGTATTGATGTCGGTGTCTCCTGTAAAGCTTCCGGCGTCAAATGATGCGAAAGATAATGAGTTTCTTTTTCTAAAAGAGATGTCCATCTTAAACTTGCTGTCGCTTAAGAAAAATATCTCAGGGCCGCCTTTGACATAATAATCTTCAACATCGGCAAAGTCATCGGGTTGAAGTGAGTCTGTTCTTGATGCACCGGCTGCAAATTCGCTGGTCTTGATCGCTCCCGGCAGTCCGGTGCTGTCTTTATGAAAGCCACTGCTCAAGTTCCACTTCAGGATATCATTTTGATAATACCCCAAATTAAGACCAAGATCTTTGGCTTCGGTGTCGCTATTATCCCTGTATCCGTCCGATGTCAAATAACTGCCCGATAACGCATAAGATAACTTGCTTTGAGTTCCACTCACAAAAGCGCTTCCTTTAAAGGTATCATAGCTGCCTCCGTTTATTTCGGCCCCGGTTTTAAATGCTTCTCCTTCTTTGGTGATAATATTAATAACCCCTCCGGAAGCATTGTCTCCGTAAAGAACACTTCCTCTTCCACCCCTGATAATTTCAATTTTCTTTACCCTGTCAAGAGGAATCAGTGCCCAATCGGAACCGCTCAAGTCTGCCTGGTTAATACGTCTTCCATCAACCAATACCAATGTGTTTAATGATGCGGTCTCACCAAATGCTCGAAGGTCGACCGTATAACTTCGGCGGTTTCCTGCGATATCATTAACATGGATACCTACTTGATTTCTTAAGAGATCAGGAATGTCATAGGCCGTGCTGTTTTTAATATCTGTTTCGGTTACTACGGTTATATTTGCCGGCACAGATGATATTTTTTCTTCCTGACGTGTGGCAGTTACCACCACTTCTTCCATGGATGTTATGGATGTTTCATCTTTTATTGGATCTGACGCCCAACAGAATCCTGCAAGAGAGAAAAGCCACAGGCAACCTAAAAATAACATTCTTTTTTTCACAATTTTTCTCCTTTCCCCAAAAAGTGTTTTTTAGGGTCCGGGGAAAAAAAATCCCCGAACCGACTTAATCGATCCGGGGAATGTCCCATTTTTATCCTCAAGATCTAACAAGGCACCTTCCATCCACGAAGGTCTTAATGCCTTTTGTTCAGACAGGTCTTCTGACTTCCCCGCCCTTTTAGCGGCCTTCCCATTCGCATTCGAAAAGTGGCATACAGTGGCCAAAAGGGTTCCTTTTTCCCAAGACCTCAACAAATTTCAAAGGTCTTTTTCCAAACAAACTCGGAAAAAGGCAGGGTTACAGCGGCGGGCCCGTCCCCGATTTTAACGGGGTTCCCTATTAAGCTCAAAATGAGCATCTGAACAATTCTTGGATTTCATAAAGAAAAAGTGGAATGAAAGTCAAGAAAAAAATGAAAATTTGAATTTAAACGTCATGTTCCTTCCAGACATCTTCAAGATATTTCAGCGAGGCCATTAAATGTTCATAGGAAAAAACCTCTATCGAAACAATGCCCTTAAATTGTTTTAACATTTCAAGAATAATCTTTAAATTCGATTTTGACAAAAGATCCAAAGACTGATGGTCGCAACGATTGTTGGCTCCGTGAAGATGGATGATTGACGTTCTGTTTTTATACCTGTCAAAAACATATTTCATATCCAAACCATATAAAATCAAATGACCAAGATCCATACACACGGAAAGATTAAAATCGATCAGGATGTCCTCCACCCATTCGAACGGATAATTCAGTGTTTCGATGGATATTACTCTGCTATTGAAATTCGATGTGCATAATGTTTTCATGCTGTTATATGTATGCTCCTTCCATCTTTTAATCCGTTCATTTTCAACATCGATGTTCTCATATGGCAGATGGAGGGTATATGTGGTTGGAGAGAGGGGCGCTGTCAGATCCATGACCTGGTTTATGACTTCCAGGGAAAAGTGCCGTGTGGAGGGTTCTGATGCGCCCAAAGATATGTCGAGGGGGAGGTGAATATTATAGGAAAGATCGTATTCATTTGCTAAAGAGTAAAGTTCTTTTATTTCATGATTTGTCGGCAGGCTGTCCGAAGCACTTTCAAAGAAAATCAGCTCGATTTCATCAAGGTACGGGGCAAGCATATTAACATTCTGGACATAGTTGTCCGGATAAATGAATGATGTGGTTCCGATTTTAAATGGAAACATACCTTTGTATGATTTTGGAAGGGGAGGGTACATTGAAAAAGTTGAAAGTGAGCTAAAATGTAAATTGATCTAAATGTTAAAAAATATCTAACCTGCTAATTCTCAGTTATATG
>JASFGF010000282.1:0-4336 GCA_050123915.1 Desulfobacterales bacterium
TCACATCCTGGGGCTGGAGCAGGTCCCAAGGGTTTGGCTGTTCGCCAATTAAAGTGGTACGTGAGCTGGGTTTAAAACGTCGTGAGACAGTTTGGTCCCTATCTTTCGTGGGCGCAGGATATTTGAGAGGAGCTGTTCCTAGTACGAGAGGACCGGAATGGACGAACCAATGGTGTTCCAGTTGTCGCGCCAGCGGCATTGCTGGGTAGCTAAGTTCGGAATGGATAACCGCTGAAAGCATCTAAGCGGGAAGCCAACCTCAAGATAAGATATCCCTTTCCTGTGGAAACACAGGAACTGAAGACCCCTTGTAGACGACAAGGTTGATAGGCCAGGTGTGTAAGTACGGCAACGTATTTAGCTTACTGGTACTAATCGGTCGTGAGGCTTGGCCACAAAATAATTCACACAATTTATTTGAACATTTTCATGTACTTATATTCAAATTGTTATCGCACTGAAAGCCGAACATTTTTTCGGTGGCTATAGCAAAGAGGAAACACCCGTTCCCATCCCGAACACGGAAGTTAAGCTCTTTTGCGCCGATGGTACTGCACGGGAGACTGTGTGGGAGAGTAGGACGCTGCCGAAAAATTTTTATAAAACCCGGAATCATCATCTGATGGTTCCGGGTTTTTTTATTGTAAATAGGTTTTTAAAAACGAAACTTTCCGACCCCTTTATTATTTTTTAAGTTAGATATTTCAGTATTATCAAAAAATTGCCGATATTGATTTAATAACCTCCTATAATATTATATTTTTATTTAAAAGGTTCGATGTGTATACTCGAAGTTTAAAGACAAATATTGCTGTTCAACTGGTGGTGCTTTTCTTACTGGCAATGATTTTAACCGCATTTTTAATGAATATTTTTATGCAAAAGGCGCTTATCAGATCAGAAATTTCAAAAGGATATGCTTTATTATCAGGAATCAGACTTAATCATACACAGGACTCCAATTCGAAAGATATCATCGCACCCTCTGATTTTCAGGATGATTTTACCAAAATGATCACTGAAATAGGATTTTCTTGTATCCTAATTATGGATGAACATCAAAACCGGGTTTTTTCCGGCGGCAAAAACTGTGATATACAAGGCGAACTCGAAGCAGTTACCCGACAGACGATACGGTCTGGAATTAAAACCACTCGATTTTTTGGTTCCACTTGGTGGGGGGTGTGGAAGCAAGGGCAGGATATGATTATATCGGCACCATTAATTAGAGAAGGAAGGGTTGTCGGAGGGAGCAGCGTTGCGTTATCCCTTACAGGAGTATATGAAATATTGGGGCGAACACAACACATATTATTAATATATATACTTGTAAACACTGTTGTTTTTACCTTTATTGGTTTTTATCGACTGACGAGAATTGCTGTAAGACCTTTACAGCGACTGGTCAAAAGAGCTGAAGAATATCAAGATGATAATGAAATGTTTTTTCTGTCTGAGAGTGAAGACAACGAATTCAGCAAGCTTTCCAAAGCATTGAATAGAATGCTCGGGCATATTGCTGAGGATAAAGAAAAACTCCAGGATGCCGTTGCATCCCTTGAGAAGGCAAATTTTGATTTGAAACAAGCTCAAAAAGATATCATCCGGGCGGAAAAATTGGCATCTGTCGGCAGATTATCTGCTGGAATCGCTCATGAAATCGGAAACCCGATTGGTATTATTAACGGCTATCTTGAACTGCTTAAAGGGAATGACATCTCAAATACTGACAGAGAAGAATTTCTTCAACGTACAGAAGCCGAGTTAAAACGAATCGATACGATTATCCGTCAACTTCTTGACTTCTCCAGGCCCTCGAGGGAGGATGTAAAAACTGTTTCTGTTCACGCAATCATCGAAGATAGCATTGGTACATCCCGGTTTCATCCTTTAATGTCCGATATAGATTTGGACTTAAGGTTAATCGCGGAAAATGATGGGGTTATTGCGGATCCGAATCAGTTAAGGCAGGTTTTTTTGAATCTGATGATCAATGCTGCGGATGCAATTTTATCGTCAAAAAATCCTTCAAAGGGAAAAATATCGATTGTCAGCGATGTCCAAAAAAACATCCGGGATGATTCAACCGACGGCGCGGATGTTTTGAGAGTAGACTATATTGATAATGGCATCGGAATTGCTGAAGCAGATCTCGAGAATATTTTTGATCCTTTTTTTACCACCAAGGCATACGGAAAAGGCACCGGTCTGGGACTGTCCGTCTGCTTTATGATTGTTGAGAAGATGGGAGGCAAGATTGAAGCCAGCAGTCAAGAAGGCCAAGGCACAACCATAACCGTGTATCTGCCGCTTCATTCTGGTGAGGATGTAGACAATGGATAAAAAAATAACAAAGGATAACGTATTTTCCCAAAAACGTTTGCTCATTATAGATGATGAAGAAAATATGCGGCATATGTTGTCTTCAATGCTTAAGAAATCCGGCTACCGGGTTTATACGGCATCCAATGGTGCAGAGGCGTTGGATATGGTTGATCAGACATTATACGATTTCATTCTTTGTGATCTTAAAATGCCGGGTATGAGTGGAATGGAGTTTTTTGAAGCCGCACGGGATAAGCTGTGGGCCACCACTGTCATTATGATGTCGGCATATGCCAGCATCGATACCGCCGTTGAGGCCATGAAGAAAGGCGCATATGATTTCATATCCAAACCTTTTAAGTTAGATGAGGTGCTTCTTACCCTTAAAAAAGCAGAAGAGCGCGAGAGTTTGAAAAGAGAGAATCGCTGGTTAAAAGAACGCATCAGAAAGATTCAGGACGATTATCATTTTGGGAATATGGTTGCAAAAAGCAAAGGCATGGAGGCTGTATTCAAAATGGCCGAAAAAGTCGCTCAGTACGATACCACGGTATTGATTTGTGGGTCCAGCGGTACCGGGAAGGAATTAATCGCACAGGGTATCCACTTTGCAGGAAAAAGGGCGAAAAATACACTGGTTCCTGTCAACTGTGGCGGCATACCTGAGAATTTACTGGAAAGTGAGCTTTTTGGATATAAAAAGGGCGCTTTTACAGGTGCGGACAGCGATAGAAAGGGACTTTTTGAGGAAGCAGACCGGGGAACGATATTTTTAGATGAGATCGGGGAGTTACCCCTATCTTTGCAGGTGAAACTTTTGCGGGTATTGCAGGAAAATGAAATCAGACCCGTGGGTGATTCAAAGACCAAAAAAATAGATGTTCGTGTCATTGCTGCGACGTCTAAAAATCTTGATGATGAAGTTAAAAATGGTACATTTCGGGAAGATCTTTTTTTCCGGCTGAATGTGATGCCGATTCAGTTGCCTCCCCTTAAGGATCGACCTGAAGACATACCTATTTTAAGTCAACATTTTATAAACCGATTCAATATCAGCCTCGAAAAGAACATCAAAGGGATAACACCCGCAGCCATGTCCATTCTGCTAAAATACCACTGGCCGGGAAACGTCAGGGAGCTCGGGAATGTCATCGAGAGGGCTGTGGTGCTTGCCGAAGAAACGATTCTTGTGCCGGAAAACTTTCCTCTTGATTTGGGTGAGAGTTCAAAGAAAGAAAAAGTGGAAGATTTTTTCGACGGGCACTCTCTAAAGGCTGCGCAGAAAATACTGGAAAAAAGACTCATTACAAAGGCACTACAGGCAACAGACGGCAACCGGACGAAAGCTGCCAGGATTCTTGAAATCAGTCATCCTTCGTTGTTGAGTAAAATTAAAACATATAACATTAACCTTTAAGTGTTCGCCCATAAATGGTCTTTTTTCCCCTGGGCTTCGTTCTCCGCGGGTTTCCGGCTGCGGAGTACCAATTGTACGCCTCACCGAAAACCCTTGTGCGGCCTTGCCAAGCGAAAAAAATCCTCATTTATGAATCGGACACTTAATATTGTTTTCCCTTCACTTAACCAAAATTTTTGGGTATAAATTTTTCAACAAGCCCTCAAAGAGATTTTTAATCGAGCAAAAGCGTGTTAGAATATAACGAAACAATTAAGTCCTCGGAGAGTTTTTTTATAAATCCTTGAGTATTAGCCTCCAGCTCATAAAGCCTATACCTTTGAAAGCGGAATGGATGATCTTTTTTTAAAACGGATGCTGTCTGAGTGGCCTAGGGATCGTTAGAAAAAACAGGCGAATACCGAAATCATATCTTTAAAAAATTTAAAATAATGCAGAGAACCTATTGATCTATTAAAAATATTTTCCTGTTTTTTCTTTACGATCCATAGCCGCGAGTTCATGCGTTTTAAAAAAAGATTATCCATGGAGCGTCTATTTAGAAAAACTCCACGACCACTCAAATAATTAAGACAGGAGGATAAAATTGAAAGA
>JASFGF010000283.1:0-4331 GCA_050123915.1 Desulfobacterales bacterium
CATGTTGAGTCGTGTAACGATTTTATGGTTTTAAAATATCTTCTTTTTTTATTAAACCATTTTAACTGCTTCGTTTCTAAATGATGATAATCTTTTCATCACGTGATCCATCAAACAGCTTTCTGGCTGCAAATCCGCTTTCAAAGACTTCTCGGTTGTGCTTTAGCATCTTCTTGTTATAGGCAGGATTTCCTTCCTTTTGAGGGACGTTATTCAGTATTCCTTCAATCGTTGACTCTTTTGGCAGCGTTATAAAGCGGTCGTCATTTCTCATTATAAGATCCGATGCTATGACTCCCAAAGAAAACGGACCCTTTAGAATTGTTTGCAATTTGTATTTTTTAAAGTTGTAAGCCACTATCCTCATATCAAAACCTGCGTCAATGAGGTCCTTGAATTTTTTGAGATATTCATCTCGGGTAAGGTACCTTGGGCCTTTTCGACTGGCAGTAACAAGAATCGGCACATCCACAAAAAAATCTGCAACTACGGTAAGTCCTCTGGGAAAAGCGCTTTTAAAGTCGCTCACGTTATTTACAACGCGCCAGGCCTCAGATAAATCAAAGCCGTTGACATAGTCCACATCATGAGAGATCGAGCCTTTTACCTCATGTTCGCGGATAACGACGTCAATACATAGTGGACCGCCAGCCTGCGCCAACCCACGGCATTGATGTATGGCAACGTAAAAACCCGCTTGAACTGCCGCATCCGCCTCCATATTACACAGAGTAAGATAACCGGAACCTCCAATGGCCGGGTTGGAGATGGTCAGCTGTTGCTTTACAGCCATGTCTTCCTCCTGAGCTTTAAGTTCGGTATGCTGGTAGCAATCGAAAAACTGGGTCCTTCGAAACTCAGTGCACCCACGGGGCAGGGAAACTGTGCACATGCACCACATCCAGAACAAAGGCTATAATCGTTGTTGAGCAGTGCGTGACACCTCAGGCTTATACCACAGAGTCGACAATTGAATCTGGGGAAGTTTTTAAGTTTTTCAGGCTCCTCTCGAGCCACCCGCTCTCGTTCTTTAGCAAGTTTGAGATCAAGGCACTCTTCGGATTTTCTAAAATGACCCATTCTGATGCCCTCATTTCTGGCATCCTTTACCATGTCCACTACACAGACACCGTCTGCCACCACCATTATTTTTTCCTTCTTAAGATACCTGCCATAAAGCGCTTTGAAGAGTTCGGCGTTGTCGTTCACCCTAAAAGGGTTTATATGGATCACTTCAAAACCCAAGGCCGGGCCTTCTTTGTCGAAGTCTATTTCGAGCGGAATCTGGCCCCCGGTCATTCGGATGGTGTAATTGTTGTATATTACGTTGATGGCACCATACTTTTTGTTTTTAGCGGCGAACTTGATGCCGCTGATATTAAAATTATAGGCGCCGTCTCCTGATGCAGTCACAACGATCTGTTTATCAGAACAAGACTCTTTGACCCCAGCACCTACAATTGCACCTGAACCCATACAAAAGATCGCATCCACAATTCGGTAGGCATGATATCCCTGGAGGTTGCCACATCCCCTGTCAGCACAGTAGATGAGTTCATATCTGTCTTTACCCTTAAGACCCTGCTGCTTGTTAAATCGTTTCATGCCTTCAATTACTGACCAGGAAACCTTGGTATCTCCGCATCCGGCACAGTTGGAAACGGGTCGATCGTAGGTTATCTCGTCCATTACCAAAGCATCTTGGAAGGAATACTGTTTGGGAGTCATTTTCCATACCCCCCTTTATGCATTTAAGATATGGTCAATATACGAAAATCGTTCATATATCCTTGGTTCAAAAGGAATGCCGCAGTCTAAAACCTTCACGTCGACATCTATCCGGTTCATAATGTCTAAAATTTGAAGGTATATAACTCGTCCATAACCCTCCTCAAATACAAAGATCTTTTTGACAGGATGTTTTGAAACGAGCTCTTCAAAAAGAAAATCAGGTTGGGGAAAAATAATGTCGGTTTCCATTACCAAAACATTTCCAAACCTTTTATTAAAACGGCTTTTTAAAATCGAATCGTGATTCAACAACTCAAAATCCTCTCGAAAAGGACCGTTCAACACCAGCATGTTTTTTGGCTCAGTTCCGTATGTCGTTATTCGATTCCCCAGAAACTCGAAATACTCATTGATCTTTGTTTTGTACAAAGGAATCAGCTTTGAATGAAATTTCTTTTCTCTGGGACGGATGTGAGGGCCGATAGTGACCAGGTGTTTGGGATCCCGGGTGAATCCTTTGTTCCGCTGATTCGCTCTCAAGTCCAGGTCCATCACGAGATCCATCAAAACTTCCCGATAGGATAAATCATAATTCATAATCACTGCAAACGGGACACCCAGTTCCTCGAAAAGTCGATAACAATTTTTGACCGTACGATGAGCGGTTCGAGGGGAGTGAAGCTCCAGTGTGGGCATTCGGATGTGAAATCCGTAGAGCACCTTATTGTCTTGCATGGTTTGGGAGGATGTCCCCTGACGATCATCACCTGATGCAATGCCCAACCCCCCGGTGTAAGGAACCACGTTAACAGCCACCCGAATCGCGTCAGCCGCGGTATTGCCACCTAAATGTTTGAAGGAACACATCACTCGGGAACCTACGGGTATTCGCTTTTCTTTGTCATTTGCGAAGACCGTCTCTCCATAAACCAGATCCCATTCTTCTTCCTTGAGAAACTCTCGTTTTTTAAAATCTCCCTTGCCGATCACTGCACCTATTGCCAGTGCCATCGCATTATCTTCATTGGTTGTGGTTCCCCAGTGAGAGGCGAGCTGATAACCGATTTGATTCACCAATTCTCCAACATTGTTCGTAAAAGCATTGGTCTTGGAGATATTTCCCGCCAGTTGTTCAAAGCTCATCTGGAGGTCCGAAATAGGTGCTCCGGGATAACCGGTGGCCACTCGTACGCCGGATTCGATAGCTCCTCGTGCCAAAGATTGGTTGCCCGAAAGTCTCATCCTGCCCAAATCAAATATCTTTCTCTTGGCCATGGGACCCACCTCTCGAAACCAATTATTTTATGAATAAAACAGATTCGATATAACAAATTTTAAAAGCATTATCCGTGCCATGTTTTTAAAAACAGGGTGAGGACTGCAACTATATGGAATATATAATAATTTGGTGAAAAAGAGGGATTTGTAAAAGAGGCTCTATGGCATGTTTTGTTTCATAATTGCAATGATTGGCACTTTATTATTGCAATTATGAAATGATTGTAAAATCATTTCTTTTTTGTCCGGCCGTCGTAGTCGGGAATTTCAAGATTCAAACGCTTCATTTTGCGCCATAGTGTTGTTGGGTGAATACCCATTTGGGCGGCAGCTAACTTCCGGCTCCAGTTATTTTTCCTAAGCATCCTGTAAATAATATCTTTTTCCACGGCCTCTAATGAAGGCTCACTCCCGGTGATCTTCTCAGAAGCTGGTATTTTCCTTAGGCCTATCTTCTGTTGGAGGGTTTCAGGCAGATGTATTCTTCTGATCAAACGGTTTTTGCAAACCACGGTGGCATATTCAACGATATTTTCCAACTCCCTTATATTACCCGGGAAATCATAAGACATCAGAATGTTCATTGCTTTGGGAGATATTCCTTGAATTTCCTTCCCGCGCATACTGTTTAATCTTCGAAGAAAATGCTCAAGCAATAAAGGAATATCTTCTTTGCGATCTCTTAAAGGGGGCAAACAAAGGGTAACAATATTAATCCGGTAATAAAGATCTTCCCGAAACAATCCCTGTTGTACCAACTCTTCCAGATTTTTATTGGTAGCTGCTACGATGCGCACATCTGCCTTTTCGGATTTTGTACTGCCGAGAGGCTCATACACTTTTTCCTGAAGCACACGCAAGAGTCGCATCTGGAGCATTGGGGAAATGTCTCCGATTTCATCCAAAAACAGGGTTCCCTTCTCAGCCTGAGCAAATCGTCCCGGTTTATCCCTTTTAGCATCGGTAAAGGCACCTGCCTTGTACCCAAAGAGTTCGGATTCAAGAAGCGTGTCCGGCAAAGCACCACAGTTTACAGTAACTATGGGGCCTTTTTTCCGGTGGCTGATGGAATGAATGGCCCTTGCAAAAAGCTCTTTTCCCGTACCGCTTTCACCTTCCAAAAGAACCGTGGTATCATTTTCAGACACAAGTTCCAGCATCTCAAACAGACGTTGCATTTCCCTGTTTTTACTGATGATGTCGAAAAAGGTATTTTGTTTGGCCAGTTCTTTGCGCAATTGTTCCTCAACACTCAAATCACGGAAAGTTTCAACGCCTCCAATGACGTTATCCTTTTTGTCTCTCAAAATGGCGGTTGAAAT
>JASFGF010000284.1:0-4318 GCA_050123915.1 Desulfobacterales bacterium
TGCAATAGTAAATGTCCATGGCGGAAATGTCACCCAACCCGCCCATGAACTTTTTGGAGGCATAAAAGAACGCGATAGCCGCCAGGATGGCAGCACCGAACATCCCCTTATACAATGCGCCCATGATATATCCGCCGCTTCCGAGTCTGACAAAGAAAACAGCGATCATGGAAGCGATGATTGAGATGGCACCGAGCACCAGAGGGAATTCTGTTGCCATGGGGACTTTCGGGAAAAGAAGATGACCGATCAGCATGGCGGCAACCGCCGTAACTGCATAGGTCTCAAAAAGGTCAGCGGCCATACCGGCGCAGTCACCCACATTGTCGCCCACATTGTCCGCAATCGTAGCCGGGTTTCTGGGGTCGTCTTCAGGAATGCCGGCCTCAACCTTACCGACCAGGTCTGCGCCGACATCGGCGCCTTTTGTAAAGATCCCGCCGCCCAGCCGTGCGAAAATCGAAATCAGGCTGCCGCCAAAACCAAGGGCGACCAGTGCGATAACGTCATGGGTTGCGGTATAATAGCCGGCTGTGGCTGTTAACGCCAGGCCAGCCACGATCATACCGGTAACAGAACCGCCTTTAAAGGCCATAGAAAGTCCGGCCCCAAGCCCTTTTTTGGCTGCCTCTGCTGTTCTGACATTGGCGATTACCGATACCCTCATACCGATATATCCTGCAAGAAATGATGCCGTTGCACCGATCAGAAATCCAATAGCGGTCTTTGCCCCTAAAGTGACAAAGATGATAACAAAAATAATGATACCCGCCGTACCCATACTTTTGAGCTGGCGGTTCAGATATGCAATGGCGCCCTCTTTGATTGCACCGGCAATTTCCTGCATCCTTTCATTTCCGGCAGGCGCTTTTTTTACAATACCGGCCAGCATAATCGCAAAAAGTACTCCCACAGCGCCGACCAGCGTGCAAAACAACGGTAAATTGTTTAATACAGATTCCATTTTTCCTCCATCTGAAATATTTAGCTTAAAATTACAATTCTCTTGTTGTTGAATCTGTTCATCCCTTCCTTTGTACCTTTACAAAGGATCGTAACAACAGCATCCCGGGCCGCGGAAATGATCTGGTTTAAAACATTCTTTTCTTCTATAGTAAATTTGCCCAAAACATAATCAGCAGCATTTCCACCGACCTCAGGTCGCCCGACACCTATACGAAGACGCGTAAAATCACCTCCGCCAAAGGCATCTATGATTGATCTTACACCTTTGTGTCCCCCATCCCCTCCTTTCTCTTTTATTTTTAATCTTCCAAAAGCAAGGTCGATGTCGTCGTGAACGACCAACATGTCCTCACATAATATCCTAAAATATCTTGCGATGTTCTGAACCTGGGGCCCGCTTCTGTTCATATAGGCCATGGGTTTAGCCAGAACAATCTTCACACCATTGACCGATCCGATACCGAATCGAGTATCAAACTTTCGTTTTTCAAGAGCAATAGAGAAAGCGTCTGAAATTTTATCTGCAACCATAAAACCGGCATTGTGACGTGTTTTTGCATAGGCTTCACCGGGATTCCCCAGTCCAACCACCAAGCGTAATCGTCTTTGCGGCATAAACAATACCTGTAAAAACTATTCTTCGCCACCGGCTTCGGGCGCTTCTCCTTCTTCTTTTTCAGCGTCTTCCTCTTCGATCTCCTCTTCCTCTTCCGGTTCTTCTTCTTCCATCTTCGGACTGACGACGGTTACCACCGTATAATCATCTTCTTCAAGAAATTCAATTCCACCTTCAAGGTGGATTTTCCCCACATGGATGGAATCTCCGATATCAAGATCGCTAATATCAATCTCTATGGACTCCGGCACTTCCAAGGGTAGACATTCCACTTCGAGTTCTCGCCTTATGATTTGAAGTATACCGCCGAGTTCTACGCCTTTTGCCGTTCCTGTCGTAACAACAGGAATTTTAGCTGTGATCTTTTGATCCATTTTGATTTCATAAAAGTCAATATGTATGAAATTTCGGGAAACCGGGTGGGTCTGAAGCTCCTTTATCATTGCAGGCCGGGTCGTTGTTTCGCCGTTCTTTTGAACAACAAGGTTCAAAACAACCTGGCCTATTCCGCCTTTCTTAAAAAGCAGTTCGAGATCACTTTTGTTCACAGAAAGCAAAACAGATTCTGTTTTCGGGCCGTAAAGCACGGCAGGAATCTGTCCTGACATTCTGAGTCTTCGTGCAGGACCATTACCAGTTGTGGTTCTTATTTTTGTTTTAATCTCTATTAATTCCAAAATATATCATCCTCCTTAAAAAACTTTATACAAAGAGAGACGTCACCGAATCACCTCTGAAACTGCGGATAATCGCTTCGCCAATCAGCTCGGAAATGGTAAGCACCTTTATTTTATTACAGGTTTTGGCATTTTGTCTTAATGGGATAGTGTCTGTAACAGCCAACGTTTTCAGTGATGACGCCTCAATCCTCTCAATGGATGGGCCCGACAAAACCGGATGTGCACAAGAAGCATGGACCTCCTTGGCACCATTTCTCATAATCGCTTCTGCGGCCTCAATCAACGTACCGGCAGTATCGACCATATCGTCGAGAATAACCACGGTCTTTCCGGTAACATTGCCGATGACAGCCATAGCCTGGGCTTTATTTGGGGCTTCCCGGCGTTTATCAATGATGGCAAGACCGGCGTCAAGGCGTTTTGCAAAGGCTCTTGCCCTTTCGACACCGCCTGCATCCGGGGAAACGATTACAAGGTTATTATTAAAATTGTCCCTGATATAATCGATAAGAACTGCGGCAGCAAAGAGGTTGTCCACCGGAATGTCAAAAAAGCCCTGAATCTGACCTGCATGAAGATCCATTGTAATAATTCTGGTAGCACCGGCAACCGTCAGCATATCCGCTACCAGTTTTGCGCTGATGGGGACACGGGGGGCGACTTTTTTGTCCTGGCGGGCATACCCATAATAGGGTATCACCGCTGTAATGCTGGCGGCCGAAGCCCGTTTGAAGGCATCGATCATTAGCAGCAATTCAACCAGGTTTTCGTTCACAGGAGAACAGGTGGACTGGACAACAAAAATATCCCTAGCCCTCACATTTTCATCGATTTCGATCTGAATTTCTCCATCACTGAATCTCTTTACTTTTTCGCCGCCTAAAGGGACATTAAGATAGTTACATATTTTCCTGGCGAGATCTGGATTTGAATTTCCGGCAAATATTATAAAATCAGACATTTATTGACCATTCATCAATCCTGAGGGTTTCATTTCTTTAAATGAAACCGTTTAATTAATTTTTTTCGGCAATTTCCAAACGAACAAAAAGCTGGCTGGGGCGGGAGGATTCGAACCTCCGAATGCAGGAACCAAAATCCTGTGTCTTACCGCTTGACGACGCCCCAGAAGGGAAGATGCAAGATACACAATATATCCAAATCTTATCTCCCTGGCCCCTTGCCCCCTGTAAACCTGAATCCTAAGATTTTGTATCCTGTATTTGATATTCCGTATTCTGAGTGATCATATCTGCAAGATACGTTTCCCATTTATGGATTCGAAAAAGCGCCTGACTGGCTTTTGAAGCTGCATTTGAGTCAGAAAAAAGGCCGAATATGGTCGGCCCGCTTCCTGTCATTAAAGCTCCCAAAGCACCATGGTTTAAAAGCGCTTCCTTAACAGCTGTTATAACAGGATATTTTGATGCCGTAACAGCTTCAAGATCATTGCATAAATGGCATCTTGGATCAAAATGTTGCTTATTCAAAAGGAAACTTTTAAGTTTTTTTTTACACTTTGTCAATCCCAAATTCAGATTTTTATAAACATCGGCTGTTGAAACACTAAAATCAGGGAAAACCAATAATATCTTTAGGTTTTTAAGATTTTGGTAAGCCTCCAGTTTCTCACCGATACCGGAAGCGATCGCCGGTTTTTGAAAAATAAAAAAAGGAACGTCAGCGCCTATGGAAAGCCCCATGGACATGAGTTCTTCTGTGGAAAACGGATAACCGTAGTAGCGGTTTAACCCTAAAAAAACAGCAGCGGCATTACTGCTCCCTCCACCAAGACCTGCTGCAACCGGTATCTGTTTCTGAATGATAATTTTTACGCCTTCATTTTTATTGAGCGTCTTAAGAAATAGATGTGCGGCACCAAAGGCAAGGTTTTTGTCATCTTCCGGTACACCTGGATGATGACATGAAACAGCGATATTCTTAACACCGAAGGTTAGTGAAACCGTATCGTAAAGTCCGATACAGCACATCAGGGACATCAGATCATGATAGCCGTCTGACCGTTTTCCCAAAACCTGCAAAAAAAGGTTTATTT